>JBKKAI010000531.1:0-3931 GCA_046714815.1 Terriglobia bacterium
GAACACCACCTCGCACCCGCGGCTTTTCGCGATCCACAAACATGGAGATGCCCAGAACGCGGCGAAACTCAAACCCGATTTCTTCGAGCGCTTCTTTTGCGCGCGGCAGGTCGTTCCGGCGAATTACGAGGTCCACATCCATCGTCGTCCTGACCGCATCCGGATCTACCCGGAAAACCCAGGCCGCAACGGCAAGGGGGCCGATCACCTGGTACGGGATTTGATGCCGTTCCAGCGCTGCGGAAACCCGTGCCACTCGTTCAGCGATCGTTTCCATTGCTTCCTCGAAGCGCTTTAAGGACGCGAAAGACATCCACATGGCGTTACGACAAGATTTACCACAGGCCGAGCAGCTTCCACCACGAAAAGCCCACCAGCGTCCAGACGGCGATGTGGATCAGCGCGACGAAGAAGCCGAGCTTCCACCAGGTGGCCTGGTCCAGGTAGCCGGCGCCGAAATACATCGGCGCGGGCGTGGTGCCGTAGTGGGTGAGCGAGGCGTCGAGGTTGGCGAAGAAGGCCAACGAAAAAGCGCCGAGCGGCGCGGGCACGCCCTTGGCCAGCAGCAGGGCCAGGAACGCCGGGTACATGGCCACGGCGTGCGAGGTGATGCTGGCGAACCCGTAGTGCGACCAGAAATAGATCATCAGCACCAGGAAAAGAACAGTGAACCACTGCCAGCCAATCAACAGTCCGGAGATATGGTTGGAAACGTAAGAGGTCACGCCATGCTCGTTCAGCGCCTCACCCAGGCGCACCACGCCGCCATACCAGATGAAGACGTCCCAGGCGCCGCGCTCGGTGATGGCGTCGTCCCAGGTGAGCACGCCGCTGATGAACAGCGCGCAAACGCCGAGCAGCGCCACCAGCGTGGTGTGAAGATGGTGCCAGGCCGCGGTGATCCACAGGGCGCAGACGCTCAGGAAAATCGCCAGCACGATTTTTTCGCTCCGTCCCAGCGGGCCCATCTCCGCCAGCCGGTCGCGGGCGAACTGAGCGGCCTCCGGCGTGTGTGTAATCTCCGGCTTGTGCACGCGGTAGAGAAACGCCGGCACGACGGCCAGCGAAACCAG
The DNA here is from genome assembly GCA_046714815.1 of Terriglobia bacterium. Taxonomy (GTDB): domain Bacteria; phylum Acidobacteriota; class Terriglobia; order JAJPHL01; family JAPKYU01; genus JBKKAI01. The sequence goes on from JBKKAI010000531.1 coordinate 1,074, forward strand.
CCCGGGCGCCAGCGCCACCCATAGCCAGCGCCCCCAGGAAATGGTGACGCCGGCTGTCTTGGCGGCCATGTCGGCAATCAGCGCGTTGCTGGCCTGTCCGGTCAGGAACATCGTGCAGGCGATCACGTCGCCCTGGTAGACCGCCACCATCAGGAACGCGCCGAGCAGCGCCGCCGTCTTCCCGGGGAACGACTCGTACAGCTCGGCCAGACTGCGGGTGATCGGCAGGATGACGCCGCCAGCGCGCGCGGCGTTCGAAGGGATGATGGTGGCCAGCACGACGTCGGAAAGGATCAGCGCGTAGGCCAGGCCCAGCGAGCGGTGTCCGATGGCGCGTACAAAAAGCAGCGCGATGCGCCGCGCCAGGCCGGTCTTGATCAGCGCCCGCGAGATGAAGAAGGCCGCCAGCACCAGCCACACGGTCGGGTTCGAGTAGCCGGCCAGCGCCTGGTTGATGGGCAGCGCGCCAGACAGGATCACCGCCGTCACTCCCAGCAGCACCACCGCGCCCCCCGGCAGCGGGTGCAGCATCAGCCCCAGCACCGTCCCGGCAAAAATGGCCAGCAGCCGCCAGCCCTGCGGCTTGATCTCCGGCGGCGGCCCCACCGCCAGGATCGAAACCACGACGGCCAGGATGACGCCGGTGGAAATCCACTTGGCTTTCATGTCAGGCCCTATCTTAATGTGTGTCTACGCTGTTCCCGGTGTATTCTGGTGAGACGCGCCGCCATGGGAATTTACTACCGCACGCGCCCGCCGGTTAACTTCGGCGGCTTCTCGATCACGCCCGCCGTCAAACTCCTGCTGCTCGTCAACGCCGCGCTGTTCATCGTTCCCGAGATGCTGGACTTCAGCCTGCACCGCCTGCTGCTGCTCTCGCTGGTTCCGGCGCTAGTAACGCACGGGATGGTCTGGCAGGTCTTCACGTACATGTTTTTCCACGGCGGCTTCTCACACTTCCTGTTCAACATGCTGACGCTGTGGATGTTCGGCACGGCCATCGAGCAGACCTGGGGGACTCGCCGCTTTGCCACTTACTACCTGAGTTGCGGCGTGGCCGCCGGCATCTCAGTGGTCCTGATGGCGCTTGTTTCCGGCACGCGCGATGCGATGCTGATCCCCACCATCGGCTCGTCGGGCGCGATCTTCGGACTGATCCTGGCGTTCGGCATGCTCTTTCCCGAGGCGCCCGTGCTGGTGATGTTCGTCTTCCCGCTGCCGGCCAAGTATTTCGCCATCCTGATGGGCTTCATCGAGTTCTTCCTGCAGCGCACGCAGCCCGGCAGCGGCATCAGCCACGTCGCCCACCTGGGCGGCATGGCCTTCGGCTTCCTCTTCATCCGGTTCTACCTGCGCGGGCGGCGGCAGAGCCCACTTTCGTCTTACTATCCGGACCGCTCGCCGTCCCGCTCCGCTGGTCTGTTCTCCCGCCTCGATTTGCGCGGCCGGTACAAGCGCTGGAAGCTCCGCCGCGCGCGAAAAAAGTTCGAAGTGTACATGCGCCGCCAGGACCCGGACCGCGACCGCCGCGGCCCAGGCACCTGGCTCAACTGAAGGTCGGAATGTCACTGGGAATGTGGATGGACGACCGAGCTGGGGATAAGACAGCCGTGCTCGGCGTCGCAGGCCACGTGCTCCAGTTGGATGGTTGTGTGGCCGATGCGGAACCGCCGCTCCAGCACGGCGTTCACTTCGCTCAGGATCGCTTCGCCGTCCGGCAGCGGAATGTCGGCGATGCGCACGTGGCAGCTTAGCGCCTGGGTCCGCGCGCCCAGGCTCCAGATGTGCAGGTCGTGAATGTCTTCGACGCCGGGCACCCCCCGGATCGTTTCCACCACTTGCTCCAGGCTGATCCCGCGCGGCAGGCCTTCCAGCAGGATATTCAGCGACTCGGCGACAATGTCCCAGGCCGTCCAGATGACCAGGCCGGCGATCAGGATGCCGAGCACTGGATCAATCACGCGAAGCCCGGTGAAGCGCACCAGCACCGCGGCGACGACAATGGCCATCGAGGCCAGCGCGTCACCGGCCAAGTGAAACATGACAGTGCGCGGGCGAGCGCCGACCCAGGAAGCGCCGCGCAATGCGGCCGAAAGCGCCAGGTTCAGCGCGGCGCCGGCCGCGCCAGTGAGCAGCATCACCGTAGTCTCTGGCTCGGGAGGCGCCAGCGAGCGCCGGAATCCGCTGTAGAACAGCCCGCCGGCCACGAGCATCAACGCCAGGGCGGCCACGAACGCGCCCAGCACGCCGGCGCGGTGGTACCCGTAGGTCTTGCTGCGGCTGGGCGCCTTGCCCTGCACATAATAGGCGGACCAGGTGACCAGCAGCGCCAGCGCCGCCGCCAGGTTATGCCAGGCGTCGCTGATGAGCGCCAGGCTCTGCGCGTACCAGCCGGCGGCCAGCTCCGCCGCGAAGAAGCCCAGCGTCGCCAGGATGGCGCTCCTGAGCACCCACCCTCCGCTGTGCGCGCGGCGCGCGTGGACCGGCATATGTTAAGTTTACTCCAGGAGGAAAGTCCTGCCGGCGGACATCACCATTCTTGGCGGAGGTCTGGCGGGCTCGGAGGCGGCCTGGCAACTGGCGGCGCGCGGCCTCCCCTGCACGCTTTACGAGATGCGGCCGGAGCGGCCGGGCGAAGCCGCCGCGGGCACACGCGAAACGCCGGCGCACAAAACCGGCCGGCTGGCCGAGCTGGTCTGCAGCAACTCGCTCAAGAGCGAGCAGCCGAATTCAGCGCCCTGGCTGCTGAAGCAGGAATTGCGGCGGCTGGACTCGCTGCTGCTGCGCATCGCCGCGGAGGTTGCCGTGCCGGCCGGGCACGCGCTGGCGGTGGACCGCGACCAGTTTGCCGCGCGCGT
>JBKKAI010000532.1:0-7672 GCA_046714815.1 Terriglobia bacterium
ACCATGTCAACTATGGTGGGCCGAACGGCAACATCAACTCCGCCACGTTTGGCGAGATCACCGGCGCCGGCGGCATGCGCGTGATTCAGTTGAACGCTAAAATCAGCTTCTGAGCGCGAGAAAACCAAGGCCGCCATGAAAAGGACGATCGGAATCGGAATCGAGTGGGTGGCAAGCCACCGCACTCCAGAAGTTCGGCGCCTGTTCATGAATCCGGGTTAAGAGCAATACCGTTCACTTAAGCGAAAGGTGTTACAGATGCGTAAAGTGCGCGATCCTGGGAGCGCGGGCGTCTCGCCCCCAAATTGTTCAAACGAATAAACCGCGGCGGGCAAGATGCCCCCGCTCCCAGGCTCCGAGAAGCGCCGACCGCTTAAGTGAACGGCATTGGCGCTAACCCGGATAATTCATGAATAGGCGCCGAACTTCTGGAGTGCGGTGGCTTGTCACCGCTTTGAAACGAGTCGCGGCTTGCCGCGACCGCAGCACGAGTGGCCGTGCAGCCCGTCCAGTTTTCACGCGAGGCATTGGCCTTGGCGGAAGCAAGCTTCCGCGCGGAAAAGCGGTGGCAAGCCACCGCACTCCAAACCAGAGCCGTCAGCATTAATGAATAATCCGGGCTAGGCGATGGGCTAGGCGAGGGCGGCGGACGACTGCACGCCGTAGGCCGCGTACCAGGGCGTGGCGCCCTTCAGCGTGGCGTTCACCGCCTGGATGTTTTTCACGCCCTCCGTGGATAGAAAATCCTCCAGCGCCTTCCGGCCCTGTTTGGCGTAGATCGGCACGCCGTCTTTCCACGTGGCCCGGCCGCACAGGACGCCGTTGAACCGCACGCAGGACTCGGCGGCCATCTCCAGGCTCTCGGTAAACTGGGCGTTGCTCACGCCGGCGCTGAGGAAGATGAACGGCTTATTGGTGGCGGAAGCGGCGCGCCGGTAATGTTCCAGCGCTTCCTTACGGGTATAGGCCGCGGGCCCTTTGAAGGATTTCGATCCGTCCACATACTGAAGGTTCACCGGGATCTCAACCTTCAGCACGTCCACGGCATACCGGGGCTTGGAGAACTCTTCGATGCTGCCGGTAACGACGTCGGGCTTTACCTTGGCGTACTCCGGACCCTTCTCGTCCTTTCCCGAAGGATCGTAACCGACGAACTCGAGGAAATAGGGGATGTCATGATGGCCGCACTCGGCGCCAATGCGCTCCACCAGAACCTTCTTTTCGTCGTTGACCGCGTCGGAGTCAAACGGCGTGTAGTGGACCAGCACCTTGATGCATTGGGCGCCCGCCTCCTTCAGGCGGCCGACCGACCAGTTGTTCAGAAGCTCGGGGATGCGGCCGGGCCGGGTATTGTCATAGCCGGTCTTTTCGTAGGCCAGCAGCAGGCCCGCATTCCCGGACCGCGCCCTGGCGGCGCCGAGCCCGAATTCAGGATCGAGCAGGATGGCACTGGCGTGCGGCGTCAGAATGCTCGTCACCGCGGTCTTGAACTCGCCCATCATCTCGGCGGTGATCTGCGCCTCATCCACGCCTTTTTCCTTGGCCAGCGACTTGCTCAGCGACCCGCGCTGGTCCATGGCCGCGGCGGCAATCACCCCGCGCGCGTCCGATACGGCTTCCATGCCCCGTAGTTTCCCAGACGACAGTTTCATAAATTCCTCCGGTCAATGGTTACGGAAGGGCGGGCCGGCCCGCTCTTCGGTTAGCGCAGCTCTTCCATGATTTCTTCGAGGACCCGCTGAGGTGGCCGAGTGCGCTCCTGCGGAAGGCTGGCCAGCGGCTCGTCCACGATGTTGAGCATCTCCAGAAAGTTCTTGTTCTGCGTCTCGAGGTACAGAATTCCCGTCAAGACCTCTCCCTTTTTCTGCGCCTCCGACAGCGCCTGATAGGCTGCCGACTTGCTCGTCGGATCGTAATCGCGGTCCAGCTTCTTTAACACGACGCGTGAGCCGTCGTGCATGCGGACTTCCGTGCTCTGGCCGGGCTCGTAGTCCACGCTGATCTCTTCAAACGCCGGCACGAAGCCGACCTCGTGCAGGGGCTCCTCGTGCTCCTTCATGTAGGAGTAGCTCTTGGTGGAGCCTTCGTGGTCGTTAAAGGCCACGCAGGGCGAGATGACGTCCAGCATCACGGTCCCGCGATGGGCAGTGGCGGCCTTGAGCAACGCGAGGAGCTGTTTCTTGTCGCCGGAAAACGAGCGGGCCACGAACGTCGCGCCAAGCTCGATTGCCAGGCTGCAGCAGTCAATCGGAGGCAGGTCGTTGGAAACCCCGGTCTTCAGCTTCGATCCCAGGTCGGCGGTCGCCGAAAACTGGCCCTTCGTCAGCCCATAGACGCCGTTGTTCTCGATGATGTAAATGATCGGAAGGTTGCGGCGCATCAGGTGGACAAACTGGCCGATCCCGATCGAGGCCGTGTCGCCGTCGCCGCTAACCCCGATCGCCAGCAACTGGCGATTGCCCAGCATGGCGCCGGTCGCGATTGACGGCATGCGCCCGTGGACCGCGTTAAATCCGTGCGAGGCCTGCAAGAAGTAAGCAGGCGTCTTGCTCGAACAGCCGATCCCGCTGAACTTGGCCACGCGGTACGGGTGGATTCCCAGGTCATAGAAAGTATCAATTACGCGCTCGGAAATGGCGTTGTGTCCGCAGCCGGCGCACAACGTCGTCTTACCGCCGCGATACGGCGCCAACTCCAGCCCGATCCGGTTCAGTTTCTGAGGTGTGCTGCTCATCAGGCGCTGACTCCCTTTTTCGTTTTCGCTGCCTCCTGGGCGGCGATCCCGTCTGTGAGGCTGCGGGCATCTACCGGCAACCCGTTGTAATGGCGGATGCTGCGCAATTTCTCCACGTCGCCCGACGCCAGATCCAGCCGCAAAAGGTCATACATCTGCCCATCCCGGTTCTGTTCGACCACGTAGACGCGCTGGTGCCGGTGAACGAAATCCTTCACCTCCGCGCTGAACGGGTAGGCCCGCAGCCTCAGGTAGTCGGTCTGGATTCCGCACTCGGTGCGAAGCTGGTCACGCGATTCAACGATCGCCCAGTGGGTGGTTCCAAAGGCGATAACGCCGACATCGAGGCCCTGGTCCTCGACCACCGGCCCCGGCACCATCTGGCGGGCGGTTTCGAACTTTCGCGCCAAGCGGTCCATGTTGTTCGTGTAATCGGCCGGACGCTCGGTGTATTGCGCGTTTTCGTTGTGGCCGCTGCCGCGGGCAAACCATGCCGCGCGCGGGTGTTCGGTTCCCGGCAGGGTTCGATAAGGAATTCCGTCGCCGTCCACGTCCCGGTAGCGGCCCCACTCCTTCACCCGGTCCAGGTCCTCCGCGCTTAGAACTTTCCCTCTCTGCAATGGCTTTTCGGGATAGGGAAAAGGGTCCGACATCCAGTTGTTCATCCCCAGGTCCAGGTCGCTCAGCACAAACACAGGGGTCTGCAATCCTTCCGCCAGGTCGAACGCTTCCTGAGCCATCGTGAAAGCCTCGGACGCCGAGCTCGGAAACAGCAGGGGATGCTTGGTATCGCCGTGGGAGAGAAAAGCCGCCGCCAGAATGTCGCCTTGCATCGTCCGTGTGGGTAACCCCGTCGAGGGTCCCACGCGCTTGATGTCGAAGATCACGGCCGGCAGTTCGATGTAGTATCCCAGTCCGATAAACTCGGACATCAGCGAGATGCCGGGGCCGGAGGTAGAGGTCATCGCGCGCGCGCCTGCCCACCCCGCGCCGATCACCATTCCAATCGAGGCGATTTCATCTTCCGCCGGGACGATCGCAAACGTCGCTTTGCCGGTCTCTTGATCCACGCGGTAACGCCTCATGTAGTCAATCAGCGTTTCGCACAGCGAAGAAGAGGGAGTGATCGGGTACCAGCTCACCACCGTGACGCCGGCAAACAGACAGCCGAGCGCGGCGGCGGCGTTGCCGTCAATGATAATCTTGCCGGCTGTGGCGCTGACTGGGGGAGCTTCCACCCAGAACGGGTCACGCTTCGGCAGGTTCTGCTCCGTGTAGTTGTAGCCCACCAACGCTGCATTCCAGTTCAGATCGGCCGCCTTCACCTTTTTCTTGAACTGTTTCCGAAGCGCCTTCTCGACCTCGGCCATCTCGATCCCGAGCAGCCTGGCGACGACGCCATCATAGATCATGTTCTTGACCAGCTTGCGCAGCTTGGCGTCGGGACAGACCGGACCCACCAGCTTGTCGAACGGCACAGGGTAGAAAACCAGGTCGTCGCGCAGCTTGTTCAGGCCGAGAGGCTCGTCGAAGACGACGGCGGCGCCGGGGGCAAGACCCATCACATCCTCGCGGGCCGTCTCGCCATTCATCGCCACTAAGAAATCAATTTCCTTCTTCCTGCCGATATAACCATCCTTGTTGGCGCGAATCGTAAACCACGTCGGAAGCCCGGCTATGTTGGAAGGGAAGAGGTTCTTGCCGGAAACCGGGATGCCCATCTGGAAGATGGCCCGCAATAGGACCATGTTGGCCGTCTGGCTGCCCGAACCGTTGACGGTAGCCACTTGAATACTCAGGTCGTTGACGATACGGCTTGGTTCCCGGGGCCGCGATGGAGCCTCCTGCGGAAGGATATCGGTGGTCGCCATTCCCTCTCCTGCTTAGTTAATGGAATCGGATCGTGCTAACAGTAGATTCAGATTATATCAGGATCGGCCCGGAGTCCAGCCTGCTGAGTGAAACGGAGCGAAGGCCCGGCCGCTTTAGGCTCAGGCGCCGCTGAGTTTGTTCGCTTCCGCGGCAAGCGCTGCGTCGGTGGTTGTACGGGCGAAATCCTGGAGCGCCGTTCGCGCGGAGGGCAGTTCAAGCCGGCCGAGTGCGCGTAGCGCCGCCTGTCGCAAAGGAATTGACACCGACGGGTCGGCCGCGGTGTTGGCAAGTGCGGTTACCGCTTCCTCGCTGCCGATGGACCACAGCGCGGCGACCGCTTTCTGGAGCAGGTGAGGACGCGCATCTTCACCGGGCTGGCGTAAAAACTTCTCCAGGAACGGAGCCGCCTGCGTGTCTTTCAGCACCAACAGGTCATCGAGAACGGTGTCCAGCACCGCCGGCTTCATCGCCGGCAAGGCCCGCGCCAGTTGCAGCCCCCGCAACGGCGAACGGGTCTTCAAAGCGGCGGAAACGGCGGCCTGCTGCACGCGCAGGTCGGGATGCGACAGCGCCGGCTCCAGGCGGTCGAGCAGCGAGGGATCGGCCAACTCCGCAATAGCATTCACGGCGTTCCGGACGATGAACCACTGAGGGTCGGTGATCTTCTCGGACAGGGCATCGGCCGCCGACTTTCCCAGCAGCTTTACCACCTGCAGGATTCTGAACCGCCGCGCTGCAACCGGCTCCTTCTCGAGGAGCACCAGCAGTTCGCGGGCGGCATGGTCGCCAACTTTTTTCAGAAGCGGCACGATCGAGCGATTGACCGTCGGATCATCTTTGCGCAGCACCGCCGTCCTCGCCAGTTGGCTCAGCGTGGCGGGCTTCAGCAGCTCCGAATGGGCCTGCCGCGCCAGCCGGCCCCGCGGCGAAAACTCTTCGGCGATCTCAACGATCAGGCCGGCTCCCTGCGTCGCCAGAGCATACTCATGGCGCTCGGCGGCGGTCTGGGTGAGGACCACGATGGATTCCACCAGCGGAGCTGCGACCAGGGCCCCGGTCTCTTCCCGCAGACGGATCGAAATATCGTCCATCAGGCTCTGGGCATTGTGGGGAAGCCCGCCGGCGCAAATCTGCTCCAGCAGGTGCCGGCCCCGCGTCAAGGCTTCCGCCCGCTCCGCCTCCTGCTGCGGCCCGCTCGCGGTAAAAAGAGCCAGCAGCAGGTCGGCGGCCTGCTGCGGCTGATCCGTCTGATGGTCATTCTCAATTTCCAGGACCAGCCAGCGGAACTCCCGCGCGGTGGCCGTTGCGCTCAACTGGGCCAGTTGCTCGTCCACCGGCCGATGCAGCCAGGTTATGAAGTCCAGCAGGCTCGCGCGCATCTCGTCGGTTGCTTTCCCCGGCGGCACCATCTGGAGAAGGCTTTCCGGCTGAATCTTCAGATGCGACACCGTCCGCAGAATGCGTTCGGCCTGCGGCTGTTCGCCGCTCTCCACCGACGCAATCAGTCCCTGCAGGAGCACCGACTGCAGCAGCTCCTCTCCGGCGCCGCCGGTTTCCACCGAAGCGGCGCGGATCAACTCCGTGAGGGCCGACAAGTCCGCTCGCTGGACAACCTTGGCGAGAAGGTCCTGTAACTGGGGCAGCAGAATACGCTGCTCCGGTGTCATGTCGGGGCTGAGGCTTTGCGCCAGCGTGGCGAGCTCCATCGCGCCCACTACCTGGGCCGCTCCGGAGGTCTGGATGTCCTGCAGCGCGCGCAAGAGCCAGCGGGGAATCTTCGCCATCGCCGCGGCCTCTTCGGCCGAAGTCACGACGGCAAGGCTTCCCTCGGCCGCTGCCAACTGGATGGGTACGATCCTCGCGTGTTCGAGCGGATTGGAACGCAGGAACTTGACCAGCCCGCCCTTCTCTTCGATGGTTTCCGCTTTAGTGCCCAGGACGCTCAAAACTCGCGCCAAGCCGGAATGGTCAATGCCCTCGGAGAAAACCAGGAAGCCTACCCGCCGCTTCACAAGCTCCCGGGCCAAGGGCGCCAGTTGCGGATCGGACACCGGCAGGCTGTTCAGCACGACATTGTCGAACTGGAAGCCGATGGAGAGAGTGGGTGTTTCCTGCAGGACGCGCAACAGCGGGATGATCGCGCGCTGGATCATCGCCTGGGTCTGGTTGTGGTCGGCCGAATAAAGCATCACCAGCCGCAACGAGCCCTGAAACAAGCGCACGAACTGAAGGCCCTGAGTGCGGAGGACTGCGGCGGCGGTCGCCGGGGTGCTCATCGGGAGAATTCTACCTTGCGAAGAAGCGCCGAAACAAGCGGGGCGAAAGCCCCTGTTCCCAACTGCAAACCACAGACGCAGTGCATTCCCGCCACAGGGCGCCCTTTCTACACCCCTTCGGAATGGAGAAACTGCGCCATCTTGCGGAATTTTTGATAGCGCTGCTCGATCAAGTCCCGCTCGGACAGTGTTTGCAACTCCGTCAGGCAGCGCTCGATGGCCGGGCCCAGGAGGTCGGCGGCCGCGCGGGCGTCGCTATGCGCCCCACCGGGAGGCTCGGGAACGATCTCGTCCACCAGCCCAAGGCCGAGAAGATCCTGGGCGGTAAGCTTGAGCGCCTGTGCCGCCAGCTCGGCTTTGCCTGCGTCCCGCCAGATAATTGCCGCGCAGCTTTCCGGGGAAATCACGCTGTAGATGGCGTTTTCCAGGATCAGGATGCGGTCACCGACACCGATGCCCAGAGCCCCGCCGCTGCCGCCCTCGCCGATGCAGGTGACCACGATCGGCGCCGGCAGCCGCGCCATTTCGCGCAGGTTCCAGGCGATGGCTTCGGCCTGGCCCCGCGCTTCGGCATCAATCCCGGGATAGGCGCCGGGTGTGTCCAGAAAGGTCAGCACCGGCCGGTGAAACTTTGCGGCCAGCTCCATCGCCCGCATCGCCTTCCGATATCCTTCGGGTTTTGTCATCCCGAAGTTGCGGTGCACCTTTTCCTTGGTGGTCCGCCCCTTCTGGTGGCCCAGCGCCAGCACGTGCCGGCGGTAGAAGCGGGCCATGCCGCAAACAATGGCCG
>JBKKAI010000533.1:0-6519 GCA_046714815.1 Terriglobia bacterium
GGTCATGAACAGGTGGTTGCCCTTGCTCCCGACGTAGGCGGCCGTGACGATATAGCTGCTGAAAAACTGCCGCTGCAGGTTCAGGTTCCACTGCTGCACCACGGCGTTGCGGAAATCCGTGTTCCACTGCTGGATGGTCATCGGTGTCAGGAAGCGGTAGGCGCGTCTTTCTTCCGCCGTTTGTGGCGGTGTGAACGGAAACGGGTTGCCGGTGGTCGAGTAGGGGTTGGAAATTCCAGCGGCGGGTTGTCAATCGTCAGCTTGATCGAGAACGGCTGATTGTTCGAGATCTGGTTGTGGGCCTGCTGCCGGATCTGCGAGTAAAACATGCCGTAGCCGCCGCGGATGCTGCTGCGGCCGTTGCCGAACGGGTCCACGGCGAAACCGAAGCGCGGGCCAAGGTTCCACATCCGGTTCTTCACGGTGGCGCGCGGCACGCCGGGATCGCCCGGAAACACGTTGCCGCGCGGCGCGTTGGGGAACACCTCCGACTGCTGGCCGACGCGCACCTGCGAGAACTTGTCCGTCAGGTCAATGAACGGCAGGTAGGGGTCCCAGCGCAGGCCGAGGTTCAGCGTCAGCCGCGGCGAGACCTTCCAGTCGTCCTGAACATAGAGCGCCAACTCGGTGGTGCGCGGCTGGTTGCTGTCTTCGGCAATTTGCTCGATCTGGTCCGGCCGTCCCAGCAGGAAATCGGCCATCGCGTCGGTGCTGAAAGTGGCGCGGAAGCGCAGGAACGGGTCGCCGCGAAAAAACTCCTGCAGGTCGAGGATCGAACGCCGCACGTCGCCGCCGGCGCGCAGGAAATGAGCGCCGCGCGTGAGGCTGATCGAGTCCGAGAACTGGAGGTTCTTGCGGAAGTGGTTCAGCGGGAAACGGGAAAAGGCGTTGAAGTAGCCGGTGACCGTGGTGTGCATCCCGGCGGGGGCATCGGCGCTGAAGGTCCGGGTAAAGCCGGCGCCGAAGTCGGTCCACGTCTTGTTGCCGGGGACGATGGAGAGCTGAGCGCGGTCAATGTCGCTGTAAGAGAAGCTGAACGTGTTCAGCATGCCGGGACTGAAGATGTGCGTGTCGGTGACAACCAGGCTCCAGTTGGTGTACTCGATAGCGGCGAAAAAGCCGGGCAGGTTGCCGGTGGCTTCGTTGCGCTTGTTGAAGTTGTACAGCAGGCGTCCGGAGAGCTGATTCGCCTGGCTGATCACGTGGTCGGCCTTGGCCACCAGTTGGTCGTCGTCAATCGTCTCCTGGCTGGCGAAGGTCAGCAGGCCGTTGGGCCGGTTCGGCAGCGGCACGAAAGCGTCCAGGAAGCGGACGGCCGCCGGGTGCAGGCGGTTCTCCGGAATGCGCATGTTGGGAAAGTTGCCGCCGAGCGGGTCGCGCAGCGCGCGGCCGGCCGCGGAGAAATCGCCGCGGCGCTGCTCGGGGGTGGGCACCGTCGCGGTCACCGAGCCGGGCGCGCTTCGCTGTGTCGTCCGCTGGTAGGAGGAGAAGAAGAAGGTCTTGTCCTTGCGCAGGGGACCGCCGATGGTCCCGCCGAACTGGTGACGCTTGAACGGCGGCACGGTATTCGAGAAAAAGTTTCGGGCGTTCAGCTTCTCGTTGCGCAGGAACTCGAACAGCGTGCCGTGAAAGTCGTTGGTTCCCGATTTGGTGACGGCATTCATGAAGGCCCCGGCGTTGCGGCCCTTGTCGGCGCTGTAGGCGTTGGTGGAGATGCTGAACTCCTGCAGGGCATCGGGAGACGGAAAGATCGAAGGCGTGTTGAAGTAGGGATCGTGGTTGTCGCCGCCGTCCAGCATGTAGTTGTTGGAGTTGGTGCGCGACCCGTTGATCGAAACCGACTGGTTCTGGGCCTGGTCCGCGGCGGCGCGCCCGCCGGCCCCGGCCACCAGGAACTGAAGTTGCAGCGGGTTACGCCCGTTCAGCGGCAATTCAACGATTCGCTCCGAGTCCACCACTTCGCGCAGCGTGCCGGAGCGCGTCTCCACCTGGGTGATCTCGGCCGCCACGTTGATGCTGTCGCTCACCGCGCCAACCTGGAGCGTGACGTTGAGTTGGCGGTTCTCGTCCACCTGCACGCGGATGTTCTCCGCTACAAATGCTTTGAAGCCGCGCGCCTCCACCCTCAGCGCGTAGGCCCCGGCCGGCAGTTGCGCCACGACATAGCTGCCCGCCGCATCGGAGGGCGCCGTTCGCGCCAGGCCCGTTTCGGTGTTTGTGACCGTGATAGTGGCGCCGGGCACGACCGCGCCGCTCGAATCGAGCACCGCGCCGTAAATGGTCACCGACCCCTGCGCCCGGGCGCCGGGCGCCAGAGCGACGAGCAGCGCAAACACGAGCCAGGCACGCATGGCAGGCACCTCCGGTAGACTTGCGTTCCCGGTGATGATGCGCCACACCGTCGTGAAAAGCCACACAAGACCACGGGAGGGGCTCACGGCCTACAGGCAGGCCATGCACAGTTCTCATTGACGGCGCGTTGTCCGTAGTGCTACTTTCTGGAAATTCGGGCGAGGAGGCTGCCATGCTTCGAGTTCTTTCTATCCTGGGAGTCCTTGTTCTGCTTCCGTCAATTTCCGGGGCGCAATCGTACACGGCGGTGATCCGCGGCGTGGTAACCGACGCGACGCAGGCGGCGGTGCCGTCGGCCAAGGTCACGGCGATCGAAGCCAACCGAGGGGTCGCGCATCCCACCACCACAGATTCGGCCGGCCGCTACCTGATCACTGCGCTGCCGCCCGGCTCGTATACGCTGACGGTGGAGGCGCCCGGCTTCAGGAAATACTCGCGCGGGCCGTTTGACTTGCAGGTGCAGCAGCAGGCCACCATGGACGCCAACCTTTCCCTCGGCGAGGTGGCCACCACGGTCGAGGTGGAATCGAGCGCACCGCTGCTGAACACCACGATCGCCACGCTGGGCCAGGTGGTCGAGAACAAGTACATCCTGTCGCTGCCGCTGCTGGGGCGCTCGCCTTTGTCGCTGATCGTGCTGGCGCCGGGGCTGAACCCGGTGAACACGCAGGCCGGCGGCCAGGCCAACACCAACTTCGTGGCCAACGGCACGCGCAACTCCACCGCCGACGTGCTGCTGGACGGCATGAGCGTCACCAACGTCGAGCAGAACAGCGGCATCACCGAGCTGAAGTACCAGCCGTCGGTGGACGTGGTGCAGGAGTTCAAGATCCAGACGAATTTTTTCAGCTCCGAGTTCGGCAACACCGGCGGCGCCGTCATCAATATCGTCACCAAGAGCGGCACCAACAACCTGCACGGCTCGGTGCACGAGTTCCACCGCAACTCGGCGCTGAACGCCAACAACTGGTTCTCGAACCGCGCCGGGCGCGACCTGCCCGATTTCCAGCGCCACGTCTACGGCGGCACCGTGGGCGGGCCGGTGTGGCTGCCGAAGCTGTACAACGGAAGGAACCGCACCTTTTTCTTCTACGACTATGAAGGCACGCGCCAGGAAAACGCCACCACCCGCACGGCCACCATGCCGACTTTGCTCGAGCGCGAGGGCAATTTTTCCGAGACGCGCGACGCCAGCGGCCGGCTGTTCACCATCTACAACCCGTTCGACACCTTCCGCGCGGCCGACGGCCGTACGCTGCGCCGCCCCTTCTCCGGCAACATCATCCCGGTTTCGATGCAGAGCCGCGTGGCGCGCAACGCCATGACCTTTTACCCGCGGCCGACGTCGGCCGGCAACCCCTTCACGCAGTCCAACAACTTTTTCGCCCAGGGCGTCAACCAAAGCCGCAGCCACAAGATGGACGGCAAGATGGACCACAACCTCAGCGACAAGCAGCGCTTCACCTCGCGCTACAGCGTGAGTTGGAGCCGCAGCACGCCTGCCAACCTGTGGGGCAACGAGGCCGACCGGTTTACCGACGGCAACAGCCTGAACCGCACGCAGAACTTCGTTTTCGATTTCACCCGCGTCCACAGCCCGACGACCATCGTGACGCTGCGCTACGGGCTGCTGCGGGTCCGCGCCGACCGGTTTCCGCAGAGCCTGGGGTTTGACCAGACGTCGCTCGGGCTCCCGCCGGTGTTCCTGACATCGGGCATCAAGTTGTTTCCCAGCTTTTCGCCCGAGAGCTACCAGGCGCTGGGGACGAACGGCTACGCGCTGATCGGCCGCGGCGAGGACGTCAACAGCTTCACCGGCAGCGTCAGCAAGGTATTCGGCGGACACAACCTGAAACTGGGCGCCGAGGCGCGGCTGATGCGGCTGAATTACCTGCAGCCGGGCTACCCGCAGGGCAACTTCAACTTCAACCGCGGCGTCACCGCCGAGGACACCAGCCAGGTCCGGCCGCTGCAGGGGAATGGGATCGCCTCGATGCTGCTCGGCTGGGGCAGCGGCGGCGAGTACCACATTGACCCATGGTCGGCTTCGGCCTCGCAGTATTACGGCTGGTACGCACAGGACGACTGGAAGCTGACGCGCAAGCTCACCATCAACCTGGGCCTGCGCTATGACTTGGACGTGCCGCGCACCGAGCGCTACAACCAGTTGAGCTGGTTCGATTTCGGGGCGCCGTCGCCGATCGCCGGGCGCGTCCCGGCCTTTCCCAACATGTTGGGCCAGTTCCGCTTCACCGACGACGACATCCGCAGCCCGATTGACGGCGATTACAACAATATCCAGCCGCGGATCGGGTTTGCCTATGCCCTCGACTCGCGCACCGCGATCCGCGGCGGGTACGGGATTTTCTATTCGCTGTCGCGCGCCACCATCAAAGGACACCTGGGCACCGGCTTCCAGACCAACTCCGGTCCGCAGTTCACCCGTGACGCCAATGTCACGCGCTATGCGACGCTGGAGAACCCCTTCCCGGATGGGCTGAACCTGCCGACCGGAAGGTCGGAAGGCGCCGGTACGATGCTGGGACTGGGCATCGGCACCGAGTCGCGGCCGAACAAGAACCCGCAGTACCAGTCGTGGAACCTTTCGGTGCAGCGGGAGCTGCCGGGCAACTCCGTGGCCGAAATGAACTACACCGGCAGCAAGGGAACGCACCTCTACTTCGGCGGCGGCGTGGAGAACCAAAACCGCCTGGACCCGGTCTACTGGGGCCTGGGCCGGCCGGCGCTGAACACGCTGGTTCCGAACCCATTCTCCGGGGTGATCACCAATCCGCGCTCGACGCTGAGCGCGCCAACGGTGCTGCTGAACCGGCTGCTGCGGCCGTATCCGCAATACGGCGGCGGCGTGAGCGGCTCCACTCCCAACATCGGCAACTCCGTTTACCACGCGGGGCAGTTCAAGTTCGAAAAGCGCTTTTCGCGCGGACTGGCGATCCTGGCGCACTACACCGTATCCAAATTGATTGACGACTCATCGTTCTCGGCCGGCAACGTCGCCTGGCTCGGCGGTACCACTTCGGTGCAGAACTACAAGAACCTGCGACTGGAACGCTCGCTCTCGGCGATGGACATCCCGCAGCGGCTGGTGATGAGCTTCGCCTACCAGGCGCCGGTAGGCAAAGGAAAGGCCTTCGGCGCAAACATGGGCAAGGTGGCCAACGCGCTGTTCGGCGGTTGGGAGATAAACGGGCTGATGACCTTCAGTTCCGGCTATCCGATCATCATCGGGATGCAGGGCGGCACTCTGTGGGAAGGCTCGCAGCGGCCCAACGTGATCGGCGATCCCCGCACCGAGGGGGCGGTGGTGGACCGGCTGAATAATTACTTCAATCGGGCGGCGTTCTCGCGGCCTCTGGCCGACACCTTCGGCAGCGCGCCGCGCACGCTGAACTATCGCACGCCGGGCATCCGCAATGCCGACCTGGCGGTGCTGAAGAACTTCCACATCAGCGAGTCCAAGTCGCTGCAGTTCCGGCTGGAAGCGGACAACGTCACCAACACGCCGACCTTCGGCACGCCGAATGCGTCCTTCGAAGACAATAATTTCGGCGTCATCAGCGGCTATGCGGGAAATCGCGGCCCGCGCGAGCTGCAGGTGGCGGTGAAGTTTTTCTTCTGACGGTGATCGGATTACGGTTCCCGCACCTCGACGACGCGGCCGCCTGTCACGTTCTCCAGCGTTTGCACGGCGCCGCCCGGCCAGCGGATTTCGATGGTGCGGGCCGCCTCGTGCACCCCCAAGCCGAAGCGCACCAGTGGCTCGCTCGATGAAGCGTAGCCGACGCTGGTGGTGGCGTGGTTGTGGAGGATGCGCTGGTCAGCCAGAACCACGCGCACGCGCGCGCCCAGGCCCTGGCGACTACTGCGCGTCCCCACCAGCTTCAGCGCCATCCAGTGGCCGGCGCGCGGCGTGATGTTGCGGAACAGCCGCGCCGGGGTGTTGAGCGCCGTCACCACCACGTCGAGCCGTCCGTCATTGTCGAAGTCGGCAAAGGCCGCGCCGCGGTAAAGCGCAGCCGACTGGAAGCCGGGGCCGGCGCCGGCGGACACATCCTCGATGCGCCCTTTTCCGACACCGCGGAAAATACTGTTCGGAAGCTCCGATGGCGCGCCGATGTAGCGATTCAGTTGCGGAAAGTGGGAGTT
>JBKKAI010000534.1:0-3918 GCA_046714815.1 Terriglobia bacterium
CACGTAGAGACTATCGTCGGCCCGTCGCGATATAGCGGATAGGGCCGGGCAGGTGCCGTCCGGAGACGAAGTCCAACGTTAGTAGCCCAGCCCGCCGGCCCTGACGCCGGTTGTGATATTCTTCGCCGTGACATGGGCCTGGGTGCGCGGTTCGCCGCGGCGAACTGCCCGCCCCCTGCCCCGGGTGCCTTGACCGAGGAGCGACCTTTGCGAACCGCTGTCCTGACGCGTTCACGGGCTGAAACCGCCGCCATTGTTTTCGGCTTCAGCATCCTGATGGGGTTGCTGGCCCACGTGGCCGTGCCGCTTCCGTTCACCCCGGTACCGGTCACCGGCCAGACGTTCGGCGTGATGCTGGCGGGAATCGTGCTCGGCACCCGGAGCGCACGCTCCGGGCCGCCCGCCGCCGCAGCGGCGATGCTGCTGTATCTGGCGCAAGGCGTTATGGGGTTCCCGGTCTTTTCGCCCACGGGGCCGGGCGGGTTGGCGCAACTGCTCGGGCCGACCGGCGGCTTCCTGCTCAGCTATCCTTTCGCGGCTTACGCGATCGGCGTGATTTCGCGCGGGGCGCACCAGCGGCAAACCCGGCGGGTAACCCGCGGGGTTCGCGGGCGGCTGCTGGCCGCGCTGCTTTGCGGCGAGGCGATTATCTTTTTCTGCGGCGCGGTCTGGCTCGGGGCCCTGCTGCGCCTGCCGCCCGGCGCCGTGCTGGCCGCGGCGGTCTGGCCGTTTCTGCCCGGTGAAATGTTGAAGGTGGCGCTGGTTTTTGTGGTGGCGCAAGTGATTGGGGCGGGCGGCCCCGCGGAGCGTAATGCTCCGGGCGGCGGCGACGCCCGCGGCGGCGCTCAGTGAAAAGCATCGGCGAATTCGTGCAGGGCCGCACGCTTTATTCCGTGCCGGTCCATTCCACCGTGGCCCAGGCGATCGCCTACATGGCCGAGCGGAAAGTCGGCGCCGTCTCGGTGCTCGACGGCGAAAAGCTGGTGGGGATTTTTTCCGAGCGCGACCTGCTGAAGCGGGTGGTGGTTCCGGAGCGCGATCCCGAGCAGACCCCGCTGGCCGAAGTTTTCACCCGGGACGTCCTGGTGGCCGACGCCGGTGAGGCGCCTTCGGCCTGCCTTGAACGCATGCGCCAGGCGCGCATCCGCCACCTGCCCGTCTTTTCCGCCGGCCGCCTGCTCGGCCTGGTCACCATGCGCGACCTTCTCCTCCACGACCTCGAAGAAAAGGGCGCCGAAGTCCGCGTGATACGCGCTTACATCACCGCCGAAATCCCCAACGAGTAACCACCAGCGGCCAGCGGTTCCCCTGAGGGCGCGGCCGCCGGGAACGGGTGCGCGACATGGAAGTGCGAGCTGGAGCGCATTGTGGGGCGGCCTTTGCTCTGGAACGTTCGCTCTCGTGTCACCTATCGGAGCCATTGGTCCCACCAGGAGATCACCTGGCGATACCAGAAGGCGCTGTTGGCGGGCTTCAGTATCCAGTGCCCTTCGTCCGGGAAATAGAGCATCTTCGAGGGCACTTTCATCTTCTGCAGCGCGGTATACATCGCCAGACCCTGGCCGATGTCCACCCGGTAATCGAGCTGGCCGTGGGTGACCAGCGTGGGCGTCTTGAAATGTTTTGCGTAGCTGCCCGGTGACAGCCGGCGGTAAACTTCGGGATTGTCCCACGGCGCGCCGCCGAACTCCCACTCGGGAAACCACAGCTCCTCGGTAGTGCCGTACATGCTTTCGAGGTCAAAGACGCCGGCATGGCTCACCAGGCAGCGGAAGCGGCCGGTATGCCCGGCGATCCAGTTGGCCATGTAGCCCCCATAGGAAGCGCCGCTGGCGCCGATGCGGGCCGGGTCCACGAAGGGCATTTTGGCCACGTGGGCCACGCCCTTCATGATGTCCTCGTAGGCGCGGCCGCCCCAGTCGGCATTGATCTCGTCGGTGAATTTCTGGCCGAAGCCGGTGGAACCGCGCCGGTTCACCATCACGATCAGGTAGCCGGCGGCGGCAAAGGTCTGCGCGTTCCAGCGGAAACTCCAGGCGTCGCCCCAGGAGCCCTGCGGCCCGCCGTGCAGCAGAAACATCACCGCGTGCTTGCGCGCCGGATCGAAGCCGGGCGGCTTGATGAGCCAGCCGTGGACGGGAGTGCCGCCGGCGCCGGCGAAACTGAACGCTTCCGGTTTGGCGATATGGGTATCGGCCAGCAGCGCGTCATTCAAGCGTGTGACCGGTTGCGGCCCCGCAGTCAAGCCGTCCGCCGCCGCGCGGAAGATCTCGTTGGGGCGCTCGAGGCTGGCGCGGGTGAAAACCAGCGTGCGCCCGTCGGCGGTAATGCTGAGCTCGTCGTTTGAGCCGCCGGTGACCACCGGCTTTGGGTCGCCGCCGGTGACCACCGGCTTTGGGTCGCCGCCGGTAGCCCCTGCGCGCGGCTCACCCGCCGCGGCGGCATTCACTACGAAGATGGGGTGTGTGGCGCGGTCGTCGGCGCCGAAGTAAATCCGGCGGCTGTCGGGCGACCAGACAACGAACGCCGCCGAGCGGTCAAATTTTTCCGTAAGGCCGGAGTGCCGGCCCGACTTGCGCTCATAGAGCATCACCTGGAAACGGTCGGCCTCGTACCCGGCGCGTTCCATCTTCAAGTAGGCGATGTAGCTGCCGTCGGGCGAGAAGGCGGGCGAGCCGTCCCAGGCGGGATTAACGGTGATCTTCTTCGGCGGGCCGCCGGTGGCCGGAACCAGGAAGATGTCGTTGTTGGTGCTGACCGCTTCCACCGGATCCATGTTGGTGACATAGGCCACCTCGCGTCCGTCGGGCGAAAACGCATACTGGTCCGGGCCGCCGAGCGAGAACGGCGGGACATCGTGGTTGCCCGGCGTCAGGTCGAGCGGCGCGCCGGCGCCCGCGGCGGCGGGAAGCACGAACAGGTGGCTTCGCTTGCCGTCCTTCCAGGAATTCCAATGGCGATAGAGCAGGCCTTCGAAGATCTTGGCGCTCACCGGGCTCTTCGACCGCTCTGCATCGCGCTGCTTGTTGCAGGCCATGTCGGGACAGTCGGGATACACCGAGGAGGTGAACAGAATGTTGCGGCCGTCGGGCGACCACAGGATGCCGTCGGCTTCGGTGGGAACGTCGCCCAGCTTGCGGGGATCCGCGCCGCCGGCGTCCATCAGCCAGATCTGCTGCGAGCCGGAGCGGTTGCTGAGGAACGCGATCCGCCGCCCGTCCGGCGACCAGCGAGCGCGCGTGTTGCGCGAGCCATCGCGCGTCCATTGCTTCGGCTCGCCGCCTTCGAGCGGAACCGACCAGATCTGCGTCGGCCGCACGTTCTGGGCCAGGTCGGGCGACATCACCGAAAACAGCACGGTGCGCCCGTCGGGCGAAACCTGTGGGTCCGACAGCCGATGCAGCGCCAGCAGTTTCTCGACGGTGAGCGGCTTTTTCTGGCCCGCCAGCGGCGCGGCAAATAAAACGAGGACAAGGAGCAGGCGCATGAGCATGGTCTGATTGTAAACCGCCGCGGGCCTGGGTAAAGGACGTTGCGGCCCGGGTTGACCCGGGCCGGGCCGCTGTTGGTCAGCGGGTCAGCGTATGGCGATTGTGGCGCGGCCGGCAGCGGCGGCGCCGTCCACCGAAACCACTACGTCGGCATCGCCCGGCCGCAGGCCGGCGGGCGTCACCACGTTGATCTGGTAGAGGCCCACGAAGCCCGGCGCCAGGCCGGCATACCGCACCTCGGCGGCGCGCCCGCCGATGGTGACGCGGACGTCGCCCAGGACAGGAGCTTCGTCGGCCGCCGCTTCGCCGGTGGCGATGCTTCCGGCGACCGCGCCGAGTCCGGTGGCGTAAAGCAGGATCACTTCACCGGCCGCGGCGGGGGGGCCCGGCCGCGCCCCCGCGCAAACGGCCCCCGGCCGCGCGGGGG
>JBKKAI010000535.1:0-7031 GCA_046714815.1 Terriglobia bacterium
GCGCGTTCATTACTGAACACCGGAAAGGCCCAAGCCTCTCCGCACAGGTCGTCGCGGCGACCGGCATAGCCGCTGCGGGTGTTGAGAAATGCGGGCGGGACGTCGCTGCCGGGTCAGCGTTCCAGCACGAATTCATACCACGGTGAAAGACGAGCGGCCGGGCCCTGAAGATGGACGCGGAATCCGCCGGCCACGCGCTCGACATCCGACACGGCCAACGGTTCGAGGCGCGCGCCGGCGCCGTCGAGCGGGTACACCGCCAGCCGGACCGCCGTTGTGCTCAGTGTCATAAAGCTCTCGACACGCTCCATCCAGATGGGGCGCAGCCCGCCGTTGAGATTGCCGGAAGGCCTGTTGGAAAAGGCGGGCTCTCGCTCCAGCGTCCACCAGTCCGCCGCGGCCGGGAGTGTCGAGCCGTAATTCACCAGCGCCTGCGGGCGCTCGGGGGTGGCGCCGGGCTGGGTGCGCAGGGTATGGCCCGGCGTGGAAACCTGCAGGCGGGCCGAATCCTCAATCCGCCGGCCGTCGAGCGCCGTCGCCAGAATGGCGGCGAACCCGCGCGCGCCGGGCGCCAGTTCCACCTCGACCGCGCCCGCCCGCACCTTCTGCGAAATGAACCCGAACACGCCGGCCGCCGCCGGCGCGTGGATCAGAAACAGACGCCGTTCCGGATCGTAGGTCATCTCGCCGGTGTCGGAGCGGTAAGGCGGGGACGGTGTTTCGGTTGCGGCGGCGGGCACCGGCCCGCTCTGCGCGCTCAGCCGCAGGGGATGCACGAACGCGTTGGCGGCATTCAGGCCGAGCGTCGCGCCGAGAAACGCCGCCGGGCTGCTCGTCTGTTTCTCGCGGCCGGCGCGCAGGCGCAGGCTCTGCGGCACGGGCAGCTCGATCGCGCTGCGGCCGGCCTGAATCGCCCCGCTGCGGAACATCCAGGCCGATTGCCCAATGTTGGGGAACTTGGTCCAGTCGCCATTGATGTTGAAGCCGTTCGGCGCTCCGTCATCCCAGTTCCGCCCGTGCGAGTAGGCGAAGTGCAGTATGGAATCCCAGTCCTGGAAAGCGGCGAAGGCCGCCAGCAGCGGATCGCCCTCGGCGGCGTAGGTGTTTGGCCAGGGCTGGTTGAATTCGCTGACGGTATAGGGCCGGCCTGCCTGCCTGGCCGCCGCCATGTTCTGAAACGCGGTCAGGCCGCTGCCGAGGGCGGACGTGTCACGGATGCGCCAGTCGCGGCCGTCCCAGGCCGTGTTGGGGAAATTGTAGTGGTCCACGTAAAAGTGGTTGTCGTCGTAATCGAGCTGCTGGTGCGAATCCACGTTCAACAGGCCGCCGTAGCCCATCTGCGTCCCGGCCACCGGCACCCAGCGGTCGGTGGTTTCGCGCACCGCGTTGAGCATCGCCGCCAGGTAGCGCCGGTCGGTTTCGGCAAGGAACAGCAGGTAGTCGTTGGTGCGCTCGTCGGTGGAGACTTCATTCTCGGCGACCAGCGAGACGCCGGTGGTTTCGAGGGACTCGTCCGGCGCCAGGCCGCGCCGCCCGGTGGCGCGCAGGCTCCAGTTCCGCACGTACACGGTGGCGCCCACATTCTCCACCGAGAGGCCGAAACGCCCGATGCCGTCCATGGCGAACGACGGCCGCAAGGCCATCGTGAATTTCTGCCACTGGCTGGTGATGGCGACCGTGCGGCCGGTCTCGGTGCGCCATGGGCTGATGTCCTGCTTGATGTCCCAGTAGACGCCGCGCGAAGCGCCGGCCGGCACATCGGCGCGCAACTCCACCTCGGCCAGGTACACGCGGTCGGTGCGGATCGAGAAGCCCACCTGCTTGAGGATGACGGGCGCCCCGCCCTGCGCCACTTCGACGCGCGCGACGGCGGTCTCGCCCTCGGACACCATCGCGAAGCTCGCCTGCGCCGGGCTGTGCACCTCGATGCGCCACTGGCGGTCCAGCATTTCTGGTCCATCCGGCTCGCCGCCGCCCCACGCGGAACGCAGGCTTCCGGTGGCGCAATAAATGGCCCCCAGGTGGAGGTTCCATTGGCGGCGCAGTTCGTCTCCGTATTCGCCGAGCAGGTAGCGGTCCAGGCCTCCGGTCTGCCAGGCGTGGAGCATCGAGGCTTCATTGCTGATCTCCACCATCGCCAGCACGGGATCGTCCTTCAGCCGCAGCGCCTCGATCAGAAGCCGCGTGAATTCGGACTGGCGCTCGACCAGCAGCGGATGAAAAACGCGGAGCGGCTTGCTCTGGGTGGGGAAGGCCACGCCGGGGGGAAGCGCCGGCACCTGGTCCACGCCGGGCCGGAACTGATAGCCGACGTGCAGGTTCAGGTTCACGTAAATCCCCTCGGCGCCGAGCTCATCGAGAAACGCGCGCAGCCGCTCCACGGCAACCGGGTTGAGCGTGGGATAGGGGCCGGTGGTCAGGATGCTGCCCGCGTTTTCGGGGTTGGCATCCGGCTGCGTGTCCATGTGGTGCAGGCGCACCAGGTTGACGCCCAGCCGGCGCAGGCGCCGCGCGATGCGCGGCGCATCCGGCCCGGCGGGGAAATTCGCGCCGAACGCCAGGTTCATCCCGAACAGCCGCACGCGGTCGTCGTCGGCGGTGTGGGGCAGGAGGTCGCGCCCCACGCGAAAAAAGTGGCCGTCGCGGGCGAACAGGCGGTCGGCGGGCTCGATCGGGCGGTTGAGGAAGCTGAAATCGGGGGCGCCGGAAAGCCGGTCCTGGTCAATCCCGAACGGAAAAAAACTCTGTTGCGCGCCGGCGAGAGGGGCCAGCAGCAGCATTGCGACTACCACGGCCACAGAGACACAGAGGCGCGGAGAAAAGTTTTTCCGTGTCTCTGTGTCTCTGCGCCGCTGTGGCTTCTTTACTTGCCGATACACTCAGAAATCCACCCGGGCGCTCACTTGGATCTGGCGGTTGCCCGACACGCTGGTAACCTGGCCGAAGTTGGGGTTGGTGATGCTGGTGTTGATCCCGCCGAGCTGGTGGCGGTTGAACAGGTTCAGCATTTCGGCGCGGATCTGGAAGCGGACTTTTTCCGTGATGGGGTGCGACTTGGTCAGCGTCAGGTTCTCGTTGATCGTGCCGAAGCCACGGACCTGGCTGTAGCGCTTCGCCCCGGCGCCCAGGGTCAGCGGCGCCGGATCGGAGAACTTCGACTTGTCCAGGTAAGTGTTGTTGGGCGATCCGGCGGTGGAGAGTTCGAAATCGGACCCGGAGAAGGCCGATTTCTTGAGGTTGCCGGCGGCGACATTGACGCGGTTGGTGGCGCCGTTCCAGCCGCCGCTCAGGGGGAACGAGGCCGAGAACTGCAGCGGCGCTCCGGAATAATAGTTGAGGATGGCCGCGGTGGACCAGCCGCCGATCAGCGCTTTGCTGAAGCGGCTTCCGCTCCGGCCGAAAGGCAGGTCGTAGC
The DNA here is from genome assembly GCA_046714815.1 of Terriglobia bacterium. Classification (GTDB taxonomy): domain Bacteria; phylum Acidobacteriota; class Terriglobia; order JAJPHL01; family JAPKYU01; genus JBKKAI01. Next base: position 3,416 of record JBKKAI010000535.1, read on the forward strand.
TCACGTAGGCCTTGAACATGTGCGGCAGGTCATACTCGGCGATCGTCTTTTCCAGGCGCAGGTTGTAATAATCGAGCGGCCCGTCGTTGTCGCCGATCAGCGAGCTGTCAATGTTGGAGAGGATCTTGGACCAGGTGTAGTTTGCGTAGAGAGTGAGGCCGCGCGCGAACTCGCGGTTCATCACCACCTGGAGCGCGTGGTAGGTGGAGAAGCCGAGCGGCGCGCCGTAGTTGTTGATCGTCTGGTTGCCCTGAACCTGCGGGAAAGGCCGGAGCGCGCTGGCGACGGTGCCCACGAAGCCGGGGTATGGATAGCGGACGCCGTTCCTCTCGGCGTCGGCGGCGTTGCGGACCTGGTTGTTCAATCGCGTGCCGTATTGATCGAGGACCGAAGCGGGGAGCTGGTTCAGGCGCTGCAATTCGCCGATGCGGAACCGCGTCCCCTTGTTTCCCACGTAGCCGAGATCGAGGACGAAGCCACCGGGCAGCTCGCGCTGGATATTCAGGCTCCAGTTCTGAATGTATGGGGAGAGTCCGTAGCTGGCGTCCACCATGCCGGGACGCTGGATGTTGCCCCAGGAGGCGTCATACGCAGCCGGCTGGAAGCGTTCGAGGGGGAATCCGCTGTCCCAGTTGAAAATGCCCGCCCAGGGAGTGACGGGGTTCGACGAAAGCGCCCAGGTGCCGCCCCAGGCGACGCTGAGTGGCTTGCCGATCGGGATGCCGCTGTAGCCGTTGGGCGGATCGCCCTCATAGAGGATGCCGTAGGCGCCGCGGACGGTCCAGCGGTCGCGCACGCGCCAGGCAAAGCCCAGGCGCGGGCCGAAATCGCGCCAACTCTTCTTTCCGAAGGTGCGCCGCCCGGTGCAACCGCTGCAATCCCCGGCGAAGTCGTAGGCGCCGGCCAGGCCGCTCTGCGGGTCAATTTTGGCCGGGTTCCAGGAAGAGAGCCGGTCGGCGGCCTCAAAGAATGGCGGCTGGTATTCCCAGCGGAGACCGAGGTTGAGCGTCAGGCGGCTGGAGACTTTGAAATCGTCCTGCAGGAACAGCGCGTAGTATCGGCGGCGGCCCCCGAGGCCCACCGGGTCGGACCAGGAAGCCGAATCAACGATGCCGAGCAGGTAGCTGGCGAACGAGTAGCCGGTTTGGTTGCCGGAGAAAGCTTCGTTCGGGATGGCGGTACCGCGCGCCGAAAACGTGAACGAGCCGGCGGGCGACTGGCGGCGGTTCTGCTGGTTGAAGCGGATGTCCAGGCCGGCCTTGAAGAAGTGGCGGCCGCTCGAGAACGACACCGAATCGGTGATGCCATAACCGGTGTCGGCGCGGAAGGAGTAGTTCATGAAGCCGGGCTGTTCGAGCGAGACGAAGGGCCCGCCTCCCCAGTTGACGGCGGGGTAGCCGAATGAGGAAAGGTTTCTGATTCCCAGCAGCGAGGCGCCGTCGGTGTCGGCTTCGAGGATACGCTCGGGGTTGCCGCGGCGATTGAAGGCCAGTGTCAGGTTGTTGAGGACGCGCGGGGAGAGGGTCCAATCGTGCGCGGCGCGCGCGAAACCGCCGTCATCGGGCCGCCGGCGCGCCTTGGCCAGCGGGCCGCCGTAGAGTTCGCGTGTGTCCCACAGACCGCCGGCATCGAGGATCAGGCGTGGGGCGAACTTGTAGTTCCAGGAGAAGGCGAGTTTGTGTCTGTCGTTCAGGCTGTGGTCGGCCTTGGCCGAGTATTGGAAGTGGTCCCATTCCGGATTGCCGGAGATGGGGAACACCTGGTTGTTCACCAGCGGGATCTGGCCGGAAGCATCGCGAATCGTGGGCAGGTAGTGCTTCACGGCGATGGCGTTGAGGTTGCGCGAAACCTGGGAAAAGCGGGCGCTGGGGATGCGGTTGCCGGGGAACATCTCGCCGGTCCAGCGGCCGCTGGGGAGCTGGCGGAAGGTCAGCGGATCGTAGATGGCGCCGCGGACCACCGGGCGGTCGAGCGCATCGCGGAACGTGGTGGCCGGGCCGAGCAGGCGCGAGAAGTCGCCCTCGTAGAACTCCGGCAGCGGAGCGTTGCGGTTCGGCGACGAGAAGCCGTAGTTCCGCTCGCGGTAGCGCTCATGGGAGAAAAAGAAGAAGGACCGGTTGCGCCCGTTATAGATCTTCGGGACGTAGATGGGTCCGCCGGCGCTGGCGGCATAGTTGATCTTGCGGTCTTGCGGGCGCCGGACGCCACGCGCCTTATTCGCGAAAGTGTTGGCGTTGAGGGCCTCGTTGCGCAAGCCGCCATAGAGCGAGCCGTGCAGGTCGTTGGTGCCGGACTTCATAACGTAGTTGAATACTCCGGCCTGGGTGCGTCCGAACTCCGCCGACATGCCGCCGGTCTGGAACTTGACTTCCTGGAGGGCTTCGACCGAGACGGCCATCGGCGCGAAGTCGCCGCCCTGGTTGACGGTGACCGAAGCGCCGTCCACGATCGTTTCCTTGGCGAAGGAGGTGGAGCCGTTGATGTGGCTTTCGAAGGTGCCGCCGGAGACGCCGGGAGTAATCATGTAAGCGAAGGATTCCGCCTGGCGTCCGCCGGAGAAGCTCAGCGGCAGCACGGTGAGGGACCTGCCGCTGAGCGAGGTGCCGATTAGCGGGGTGTCGGTCTGGAGACGGGGCGCTTCGGCGCTGACTTCGACGGTTTCGGCAGCCGAGCCGAGAACGAGCTGCGCGTCCACGCGCACCACGGCGCTGAGGCCGACCTGGACGCCGCCGCGGACCTGCTTGCGGAAGCCCTGCGCTTCAAAGCTCAACTGGTATTCGCCGATGGGCAGGTTCGGGCGAACGTACTGGCCGGCTTCGTTGGTCAGCGTTTCATAGCCGGCGCCGGTGGCAATATGGCGAAGGGAAACCTTCACTTCCGGAATGACGGCGCCGCTGGGATCGGTGACGGTGCCGGTGATGGCGCCGCGATCAAGCTGGGCGAAGGCGGGGGCGGCGGCCAGTGCCGCCAACACGGCGAGTCGAAGCATGCGAGTCATCGCGAACCTCCTGAACGCTGCAAGCCAGAATTCCATTTTGCCTTCCCGGCCACCAGCCAACATACTCCCAAATCGCCTCCGTTGGCGCCGTTTTTCATCCGCTTCCTGCCGGGCGACTCCGGTGGGCGAACACCTCTCCGTCCGAAGACTCCACGAGGTTCTCATTAACTGCTCAAAATGGAAGGCGTCCTCGAACAAACTCTGCGGTCGCCCTCATGGAAGCTGTCGCATGGCAGGTGCAGGAGTACGATGGGCAAGGACAAAATCAGCAACCGGGAAACTGGCGCGAGGCATGTGGTACGAGCCGTGCAGCTCTTAACCTGGTTCCTGCGCCTGGAGACTCAGCCTTCTAAGCAGAGTGTCGCAGGTTCGATTCCTGCTGGGCGCGCCACCGCTTCATTCGGCATCAAAGACCTCCTGAAGGCCTTGGGAATGCGGGCACATATTCCCATACCACCTTGGGGACGAGCTGCAGGTGCTTCCGCCTGGACGACCCCTTCGATTACTCTTTCTTCCCATGCAGGGAGAGTAGCCGGAGGTGCCGTCCAATCCACTCAGCCGAAGCTTTCTTGACAACCTCACTTTTGTGCGGTAACATTAAGTCATACCAATTAACAC
>JBKKAI010000536.1:0-4261 GCA_046714815.1 Terriglobia bacterium
CCCGTGAATCCCTTCATCGGTCTCGACGCGCGCAAACAGCCAGTTCTTCCACGGGTTTCCCGCGATGTAAGTCTTGATATCGGTGATCTTCATCGTGCCCCTTCCACGGTGATCATTTTCAGATACTGGAGCGACGCGGCGACACCCGCGTCGGGGTTCTCCGGCGATTCATCGTATTCCAGCGCCACGACATTGTCATAGCGCGCGGCGTCGAGCGCGTTGACGATCGCCGGCACGTCGGCCCGGCCCCGGCCCAGAACACAGGTGACGCCCGGACGCGCGATGTCCTTGAGATGCACCGAGCGGATGCGGCCGCGCAGCTTCGCGATGGCCGCGGCCGGATCGGCGCCGGCCGAAAGGTAATTGCCGGTGTCCAGCGCCGTCCCGCAGCCGGGCGGGCAGTCCCGGAGCATTTCCGCGATCGCTTCGGGCGGCTCGCTCTGGTTGTGGAACGCGATGGTGACGCCGCCACGGCCGGCCAGGCGGGCTACGTCCATCACCCGCGCCGGAGCGGCATTCACCAGCACAGCCTGAAAGCCGAACTCCTGCGCGCGGCGGAAAATCTCCTCCAGCCGCCCGCGGCCCTTGGACGGCGCGTTCACAACCCCGTAAGTCGGCGTGCTGAGCCCCGCATCGAGCAGTCGCCGCCGCAGCTCTCGCACCTCGGCCGTGCCGAGCGTCGAAAGGTCGGCATGCGCCGGCGACAGCTCGAAGTATTTCAGCCCCAGAGCAACGGTCCTGGCTATGGCCTCATCGAGCGAGAATTGCCGGTAAGTGGCCGACTGCATCCCTACGCGCAACCCGCCGAAGTACCGCCGCGACTCCGGCGCCCGCGATTGGATCGGCAGCGCCGCCGCCGCCATCCGGCAGAAGGTCCGACGCGTGAGGTTGTCGCGATGATTCACAGATTTCACCCAATGGTAAACTCACGCTGGTGAGGCAGCCGCAAGCGGCCGCGTGATACGGCCTCCTACTCTGCGCGGGTCAGGAGGAGATTGGTGTTGGCCTTGGTTTCGACCGCGTAGCGTTTTAACAACTCCGGAGCACTGACGTCCCGGACTGTCTTTGCGAACTCATCCACGTCTTGCATCCTGAAACCGAGAGCATGAATCTGATTCAGCAGCCGGCTCCCGGAGGAACCCGCCAACTCCAGCCCGTAAGGCCAGAACTCGGCCGCCAATCGGACGTTCTTGTGGCGGCGCAGCGTGCGCTGCATTCCCTCGAATATCACAGACTCGGCTCCCTGGGTGTCAACCTTGATGAAATGTACGGCGCCCGCGGCCGGCAGGTATTGGTCAAGAGCCACTGCCTGAACAGCGATTTCCTGCCGGCTTTCCTCGGACGGGAAGATCCTATGGTCTCCCAGATTTTGGGGAGCGATGTAGAGTTTCAAAGTGCCCCGCGCATTCGACACGGCTTTTTGCTCGGCGACAATATTTGTGAAACCGTTCACTTCCATATTGCGCTTCAGGATGGAGAATGCCTGCGGATCAGGCTCGAAGGCGATTACCCTGCCCCGGGGCCCAACCTTTTTTGCGGCGAGCATGCTGTAGTAACCGATGTTCGCGCCGATGTCAATGACGGTGTCGCCCTCGTGTACGTTCTCCAGGAAAACCTTCGTCAGGACCGGCTCATACCCAAACCGAAGCGCCGCGGCTGTCAGGTAGCGATCCTCGGGATTGACGTAAATAGTGAGGCCATCCATCACGGCATGGGTCCGAGGACCCCGCGCCAAATCAATAAATCCGCTGCCCGGGGAAGCGGGAGTTGTGTCACCGGTCGAGGTTGCGATTGCGGTGTAGCCGAGGTAGCCGAGACAGCTCACAAGGATGAGTGACAGGACGATGCGCGTTGTACTCCAGACGGCCGCGGGCCGGCTACGAATCATTGAATGCAAACCTCCTCTCGTTGTGGCAGGGGCTTAACGGCTAGGCGGCCAGGGATGCAGGAACCCCGACGCTGATCGGCGAGTATACACCCGAGATAGCGTCAGCGGTAGTCCGGCCGTGCTAAATCAACCATGGTCTTGCGGGCAGGTAGCCGTCGCCGGACAACGAAAGGAGCGCCGGGCCGCGGCTGGTAAGGCGTTGTCAGGAAACAGCCCTATCCGCTAAAGCAGACCCTCGAACTCAACTCTGCTCAGACCAGCCATGTCTAAGATTGAATACAGGGTGCCCAGCGGAACGTCTTTCTTTTTCGGAATGATGACGAGGCGGTTACGACCGATAACTCCGGCAGAAGTCCGAGTATCCGGGCATTCTCCAGGTAAAGTTCCACCGCCTCCCGAAGATTCGCCATGGCTTCTTCCACGCTTGCTCCACACGAAGCAACCCCGAGCTCAGGGCACTTGGAAACGAACTGCTTTCCTTCCAGCCAGAAAACACCGGTGAGGCGAAGGCTCTGCATGGTCTGAGATTACAACAAGACAAGAGTCATTGGTAGGCGCGAGCTTGAACATCCCGGCATCCCGGCCGCGGCCATTGACTCGGGTGCAATCTTTGAGATATCAGGTTGAGGATGCATGGCAACCTGCTGGTGGCGCATGGCGGCGGGCCGACGGCGGTATTAAACGCTTCGCTGGCCGGCGTGATCCGCGAAGCGCTCGCGCATCCGCAGATCGAGCAGGTATACGGCGCGCGCTTCGGCGCCGAGGGCCTTCTGGAGGCTGATTTTCTCGATCTGCGGCGCGAACCCGCCGCGAAGGTCGAGGCGCTGCCGTTCACGCCGGGCTCGGTTCTGGGCAGCAGCCGCCGGCCGGTTCAGCCGCCGGATTACGGGCGCATCCTCGACCACTTGCGCTCCCACAACGTCCGTTTTCTTCTCTTCAACGGGGGCAACGGGACCATGCTGGCCGCCGGGGAGATTGCGCGGCTGGCGGCCGGGCGCGGTTACGAGCTGCGCGTGGTCGGCATCCCCAAGACTGTGGACAACGACCTGCTGCGCACCGACCACTGCCCCGGCTACGGCAGCGCCGCCCGTTATCTCGCGGTCAGCGCGCTGGAATTGGGCCGCGACAACGAGTCGCTTCCCTTCCCGGTGGAAATCCTGGAAGCGATGGGACGCAACGCCGGGTGGCTGGCCGCGGCGACGGTGCTGGCGGCGCGCGACCCGGACGACGGACCGCAGTTGGTCTACGTGCCGGAGATTCCCTTCGACCCGCAACGCTTCTTGCGCGACGTGGAAGATGTCTACCGCCGCCTGGGGCGGGTTTTCGTGGCTGTGTCGGAAGGCATACGGGACAAGAACGGCGACGCGGTTTTTTACTCCTCGCAGGAAACGGACCGCGACGGCTTCGGCCGCCCGCTGCCGGGAAACGTGTCGGTGGAGTTGGCGCGCCTGGTCGGCCGCGAGCTGCGCCTGCGCGTCCGTAATGAAAAGCCGGGATTGTGCGGGCGCGCCTCGATCGCGCACGTTTCGCCGGTGGACCGCGAAGAAGCCGTCGCCTGCGGCCGGGAAGCCGTGCGCCGGGCCGTGTCGGGCGTTTCCGGAATGATGGTCACGCTGGAGCGCGCCGCCGGCGAGACCTATTGTTGCAGTTTCGGACTCGCGCCGCTCGAGGAGATCGGCTGCCGCGAGCGCGCGCTCCCCCGCGAGTTCATGAACGACGCTGGAAACTATCCGTCGCCGGCCTTCCGTGAATACGCCGCGCCGCTTCTCGGCGTGGGCCTGCCTGAATATCCGCGCCTCGATTCCGCGCGCTCTCTCAGGAGGTGCCGCTGACGGCCGCTTCGAGTACACTCCCGTTGATGGAAGCCATTCCCCATTACGCCCACCCGCTCGAGATTACCCGCGAGGAAATCCTGGCCGAGCGGCGCTTCCCGGTGAGGATCGTCTCCACGGTGGAAGCCCTCTGGGATGACTTCGCCCGCGACTTCGCGGTGCTGGTGCGCGCCAACAATGAAGCCGGGCGCAGGACGACCGTGATCCTGCCGGTGGGCCCGTTCGACTACCGGCGCGCCGCCGCGCTGCTGAACCGCGAGCGCATCAGTTGCGCGCGCCTGGTTTCCTTCAGCATGGACGAATACTGCGACGGGCGCGGCCGCCTGGTTCCCTGGGAGCATCCCCTCAGCTTTCGCGCCTACATGAAGCGGAATTTTTTCTCTCCGCTTGACCCGGAGCTGCGGCCGGCGCCGGAGAACATGGTCTTCCCCGATCCGGCGCAACCCGGCGCCCTCGGCGCGCGCATCAGCGATGAGGGCGGCGTCGAGGCCTGTTACGGCGGCTTCGGCATTGACGGACACTTCGCCTTCAACGTTCCACC
>JBKKAI010000537.1:0-4824 GCA_046714815.1 Terriglobia bacterium
GGCCAGCGCGATGCAGGAAAAGGTCGGCGAGTACCTGGCGGCCGGCACGCGGCTCGTCCTGGAGGTAGACCCGCAAACCAAGACCGTCAGATCCCATCTGCCTTCCGGGGAAGGGCGCACCTATTCCGGCGACGACGTTGTTTCCTGCGACGCGGCGCTTCCCGGCTTCTCCTTCCGCGTTTCCGAGCTGTTCCGCGGGGATTGACCCGCCGGCCGGCTCTTTGTTGCTATACTTCCCGCATGGCCCCCGTTCGAACCCTCGTGACTGCCGAACAGCTTCCTGAGCTGGCCCGTGACCGCCGCGTCGAGTTGGTGCGCGGAGAAGTGGTCGAAATGTCTCCTGTCGGACGAAAGCACGGCAAGATTGTCCTTAGACTGGGTTCCTGGATGGTGCCGTTTATTGAAGAGCGAAAACTTGGCGCCTTTGGAACGGAAGTGGGTTTCATCCTCGCTCGGAACCCGGACACCGTGCGCGCCCCGGATCTCTTCTTCCTTTCAGCGAAGTGGAGCGGTGGACCGAACGACGATGGATATTACGAGGGCGCACCGGACCTGGCCATCGAGGTTGTGTCGCCGGATGAGCGGGCCAGCGCGATGCAGGAAAAGGTCCGCGAGTACCTGGTGGCCGGCACGCTTCTTGTCCTGCAGGCCGACCCGCAAACCAAGACCGTCACAGCCTACCGGCCGTCCGGCGAAGCGCGAGTTTATTCCGGCGATGATGTCGTTTCCTGCGACCCGGCGCTGCCCGGCTTCTCGTTCCGCGTGTCCGATTTGTTCCGCCTCGACTAGGGACTAGGCCCAACCACCGATGCGCCTGACCGGCAAAAACCCGGAAACAAATGCGCTGGAAACGATCGAAGCCGCCAACGGCGCAACCGGGGAGCTCGGCGCCCCGGGGAGCTGGCTTGCGCCGGGGCTGCTCGACCTGCAGGTGAACGGTTTTGGCGGCGTGGACTTCAATGCCACCGGCGTAGGCGTCGAGGACTACCGCAAAGCCGTGCGGCGGATGTGGGCCACCGGCGTCACCCGGTCGCTGCCCACCTTCATCACCGGCGGGCGCGAGCGCATCCTGGCCTGCATGCGGACCTGCGCGCTGGCCGCCGCCGACGCGGAGATCGGCCCCGCCATCGCCGGCATCCACCTGGAAGGCCCTTACATCTCCCCGGACGACGGCCCGCGCGGCGCACACCCGCGCGAGTTCGTGCGCCCGCCGGATCGCGACGAGTTTCAGCATTTCCAGGAGGCGGCCGGCGGCGCGATCCGCCTGGTGACGCTGGCGCCCGAGTCGCCGGGCGCATTGACATTCATCGAATGGCTGGCCGGGCAGGGCATCGTGGCCGCCATCGGCCACACCGGCGCGCCGGAAGCCACCATCCGCGACGCGGTGCTGGCGGGCGCGACTCTCTCCACTCACCTGGGCAATGGCGCGCACAACATGATCCAGCGTCACCGGCATTACATCTGGGAGCAGCTCGGCGACGACACGCTGCGCGCCTCTTTCATCGTGGACGGCCATCACCTGCCGCCGGCCGTGGTGAAGACGTTTGTGCGCGCCAAGGGCGTCGAGCGCTCGGTGCTGGTGACCGATGCGGTGGCGCCGGCCGGCTGCCCGCCGGGGTTATACGAAGTGGGCGAAGTCGGGATCGAGCTGACACCCACCGGCCGCGTGCAGATTCGCGGCAGCGACCGCTTGGCCGGCTCGTCGCTCGAGCTGCACGACGGCGTCGCCAACACCGTACGTTTCGCCGGCGTTTCGCTCGCCGAGGCGCTGCGCATGGCCACCGTAAACGCCGCCGCGGTGCTGGGCATTCCGCTGCGCACGGATGACCGCGTGCTGTTTGACTGGGACGCGGCAGCATGCCGCCTGGCTGTGCGCGCGACAGTGTGCGCCGGAAAACTTGTGTATCGCAGTGCGGCGAGCCCGGCAGGTACCCCGCCGGGCTCGCCCGAGAGCCGAGCCGCCAAGTGAAAAAACTGTCTCGACGCCAGTTCGCAGCCGCCACGCTGGCCGCTTCCGTCGCCACCGGGAACCCGGAGCGAATGCTCCGCGTCGCCAAGGCGCAGGGGCCGGAAAAGAAGCGCGCTTCCACCTACCAGGGCCCGCTTACCGGCATCGAGCAGGGTGTGGCCGGCAGGCAACTCGACTCGCTCGATTTCACCCGCGACGAATTCCAGACCGGCGCGCTGCGCATGCGCTTCCGGGCGCGCACCCGCGTCCAGGCGCTGGCCTGGCAGAAGCAGCTTCGCGAGAAACTGACGGCGCTGCTGGGCGGCTTCCCCGCGACTCGCTGCGCCCTCGAGCCGCAGACGCTTGAAAGCCGCGCGCTCGCGGGCTACCGGCGGGAAAAGGTGGTCTTCCAGAGCCGGCCGAACTCCAGTGTCTTCGCCTATCTGCTCATCCCCGAGGGCCCGGGACCCGGAACGTCCGCTTCGGGGCCGCGCCCCGCGATAATCTGCCTGCCCGGACATGGGCGCGGCGCGGACCCGGTGGCGGGGATTGACGAACACGGTGAATTGGACGCCGCCGACAAAGAGTACCAGCATCGCTTCGCGGTGCAGGCCGTCGAGCGCGGATTTGTCGCGCTGGTCGTCGAGATGCTCGGCTTCGGCTGTCGCCGCGACGCCGCCGCGCGGCAGAAAACTCCGGGCGCCAGCTCCTGCCAGCCGTCGGCCGGCGCGGCGCTGCTGCTCGGCCGCACGATGGCCGGATGGCGCGCCTGGGACGTGATGCGCGCGCTCGATTACCTGGCCACGCGGCCCGAAGTGGATGCCGGCCGCGTCGGCTGCATGGGTATCTCCGGCGGCGGCACCGTCACGCTCTATGCCGCTGCGCTCGAGCCGCGCATCCGCGCCGCGGTCCTCAGCGGATCGGCCGCCTCCTTTCGCGACAGCATCTTCAGCATCGCCCACTGCATTGACAACTATGTGCCCGGCATCCTGGAGTGGGCGGAGATGAGTGACATCGCCGGGCTGATCGCGCCGCGGCCCCTGTTCGTCGAATCCGGCGAGCGCGACAACATTTTCCCGGTGAGTTCGGCGCGCGAAGTCGTCGCCGGCCTGCGGCGCATCTATTCCCTGATGGGCGCGCCCGGCCACATCGGCCACGAAGTTTTCCCCGGCGACCATTCCTTCTGGGGAAAGGGCGCTTTCACCTTCCTCGATCAGCACCTGTCGTGAAGACTATGGACAAATATCTGGCCAATCGAGAAATCGCGGCCTCGGCCGAGGTCCGCGATCTGTTCGGCGGCAAGGGCGTCTTCCGCCGCCATCCGTATTATTCCGAGGGCGACGGCGTCGCGCCGTTCACCATGATCGTCGAGACGGAGATGGAAGCAGGCGCCTACGCCGGGCTGCATACCCAGCCCGAACAGCACGAGCTGCTCTACATCCTGGAAGGCGCGGGACGCTTCACCATTGACGGTAAGTCTTTCGACGTGAAGCAGGGCGACGCGCTGCTGGCGCCGGCCGGGGCCAACTTCGCGCTGGCCAATCCCGGCGACCGTCCCCTTCGCTACCTGGCGGTGAAATGCCGTACCACCACCGAGTAGCCTCGGGTTTGGCCGACCTCTACATTTTCGATCTGGACGGCACGATCCTGGATTCGGCGGTGGACATCTGCGCGGCGGTGGCGCGGGCCGTCGCGGAGCATGATTCGGACGCGGCCCGGGCCATCGGCCCCGAGACGCTTCGGCCCTGGGTCGGCCGGCCGCTCCGGGACATTTTCGCCGCAGTGGCGCCCGGCGCCGATCCCGCGCTGCTGGCCACGCGCTACCGCCAAATCTATTCCGGCTGCTGCGTAGACACCACGCGTGGCTACCCGGGTGTCGTCGAGACGCTCCAGACACTGGCGCGCCGCGGCGCGCGCCTCGCCATCGCCACCACCAAGAAGACCTGGATGGCCAGCCTGGTCCTGGAAAAAATGGGGCTGACGGCGCATTTCGATCTCGTTCAGGGCACCGACGACTTCCCCGGCAAGCCCGACCCCGCCATTCTCCAGCGCGTCCTGGCTCACTTCGATCTCCCGCCCGAGCGCGCCCTGATGGTCGGCGACACCATTGCCGACATCCTCTGCGCTCGCGCCGCCGGCGTTCCCTCCGCCGCCGCGCTCTACGGCTTCGGCCCGTCCGACGAGCTGCGCGCGCTCGCGCCGCAGTACCTGCTGAACGAATTCTCCGATTTGCTGGATGTGGCACAGGCATTCTTGCCTGTGCGCCTTTTAGATAAGTGATGGACCGTTTTTCTCAGCCGAGGGCGGTTTCGAGATCGCGCTGGAATTGGCGGTAGCGCTCAAACAGCTCAGGCGTGGCCGGCTGCTCGTGCTGCTTGGCGACAAAAAAGGAAACGGCCCCGCGCTCGACGAGCATCGCGATGTGACCTTCCATGAGCAGGCCCGCCGAACTGAACTGGTGGATTTCGCCTGCCGCCGTGTACTCGAGCAGCGCCACAAAGCCGCCACGCTCGGCGGCCACCTGCTTCTCGTAGCGTGGGAGCGTCAGGAAGCGGAAGCCCAGCCCATTCAGTTTTTCGAGGACTTCGGCCGCCGAGCGGGGCATCGGGGCTGGCTAATCGAGGCGGACGGCCAGCACGCCGTCGCGGTGGTCAAACAGCACGATGGCGGTTTCCGGGTTGAAGCCGGCCGGCAGGAATGTGCCGTCCGGCAGCGCGACGGCCGAAGCGGTGCGCGCGGCTACGTCAAACGTCACCATCTGAGAAACGCCCGCCGCGCCTGTGCCGAACACAAACACGCGGCCGGCGCGGCGGCCGGTCCAGGCCTGAGTGGAGAGCGACGTTCCGGCCGGCGCATCAATGGTGGTCACCGTGCCG
>JBKKAI010000538.1:0-3678 GCA_046714815.1 Terriglobia bacterium
ACCAGAGCCGTCAAAATTCATGAATTATCCGGGTTAGCTGGGGTTAGCAGCAGAGCCCGCCACGGCGGGTCCAAAGTCCAAAGTCACGGTACTATCGTTAGATATGGCGTTCGATAGGGAAGACGGCCGGATTTTCGATGCTTTCCGGAGGTGGGGGCACCTGCAGGCGAACCTGGATCCGCTCGGCCGGCTGAAGCCCGGGGCCCATCCCGATCTCGATGTTTCCGGAGAAGCGGCCGGCCGCGCGCGCGCCATCTACTGTGGCAGCATCGGAGTCGAGTTCATGCACATGCCGTATCCGGACCGCTGCCGCTGGATCGAGGGGCGGATGGAAGAGCCGGCGGCCGAGCCGGACCGGCGGCGGATTCTGGAGCGCCTGATCAGCGCCGAGAGCCTGGAGCGGATGTTTCAGACGCGCTACGTGGGAGCGAAGCGCTACTCGCTGGAAGGAGCCACGGCGCTGATCCCGCTGCTCGACGAACTGCTGGAGGGCGCGGCGGAGCGCGGCGCCCGGCAGGCGGTGATGGCCATGAGTCACCGCGGGCGGCTGAATACGCTGCTGCACATCCTGGGGAAGCGCCCCGAAGACATCTTCGCCCGCTTCGAGGACGTGAATCCGCGAAGCATCCTGGGCGGCGGCGACGTTAAGTATCACGTCGGCGCCACCGGCGCGTACGCCGGGCAACCCGGACCGTCCCGCTCCGGGTTGCGCGCCGGCGGCGAGGTGCGCATCTCGCTGGTCTCGAACGCCAGCCACCTCGAAGCGGTGGACCCGGTGGCGTTGGGGCGCGCGCGCGCCAAGCAGGAGCGCTTCGGCACGGGCCTTTCCGAAAAAGAGCGCGCCGGCCCGGAGGTGTGGGCCAAGGTGCTGCCGATTACGATGCACGGTGACGCGGCCTTCGCCGGGCAGGGCATCGTGGCCGAAACGCTGAACATGGCCGGCCTGCGCGGCTACTCCGTCGGCGGCACCATCCACGTGATCGTCAATAACCTGATCGGTTTTACTACCGAGCCGCGGGCGCTCCATTCCTCGCGCTATTCCACCGACGTCGCGCGGCGGCTGGCGATTCCCATCTTCCACGTCAACGGCGAGGACCCCGACGCGGTGGTGCGCGCCGCCTCGATGGCGCTCGAATACCGCTACACGTTCTGGAGCGAGGTCGTGGTGGACCTGATCGGCTATCGCCGCCACGGCCATAGCGAGGTGGACGATCCCACCACCACGCAGCCGCTGCTGTACAAGAAAATCGAGAGCCTGCCGGTGCTTTGGCAGTCGTATGCGGAGAGGATCGGGGCCGGCTCCGACGTCACCGGCGAGATCGCCGAGAGGATTCGGCAGGACTTCGACCAGGGGATGAAAAAGGCCAAGGCGATGAAGAAGGCGCCGCTGCTGCGCCAGTTCGCCGATTACTGGGCCGAGTACAAGGGGGGCCCCTACGAGCCGTCGCACGACGTGGACAGCGGCGTGGCGGCCAACGTGATTGAGGCGCTTGCCGAGCGCATCACCACGTCGCCGGATGGCTTCCACGTTCATCCCAAGGTCCGTAAGACGCTCGATCAGCGGCGCGAGATGGCGGCGGGCAAGCAGCCGGTGGACTGGGGCATGGCTGAGGCGCTGGCCTTCGGCTCGCTGGTGTGGGACGGAACGCGGGTGCGCATGAGCGGCCAGGACACCCGGCGCGGCACATTCAACCAGCGGCACGCGGTGCTGATTGACACCGAAACGGAAGAAGAATTCGTGCCGCTGCGCAACCTGCACCCGCAGCAGGCGCCGTTCGACGTGTTCGATTCGCCCCTGTCGGAGGCCTCGGTGCTGGGCTACGAGTTCGGCTTCAGCCGCGATTTTCCCGAGGCCCTGGTGCTGTGGGAGGCGCAGTTCGGCGATTTCGCCAACGGCGCTCAGGTCATCATTGACCAGTTTGTCAGCGCCACCGAGGACAAGTGGGGCCTGCTGTCGGGTTTGGTGCTGCTGTTGCCGCACGGCTATGAGGGCCAGGGCCCGGAGCACTCCAGCGCGCGATTGGAGCGCTTCCTGCAGCTCGCCGCGGAAGACAACCTGCAGGTGTGCCAGCCCTCGACTTCGGCGCAATACTTCCACATGCTGCGCCGCCAGGCGCTGCGGCGTTGGCGAAAGCCGCTGGTGGTCTTCACGCCGAAGAGCATGCTGCGCAACCCGCAGGCCTGTTCGGCGATCGAGGAGTTTTCCGAGCCGCGTTTTCAGAACGTGATTCCCGACGCCGATGTGGATGGTGAGCGGGTGCTGGTTTGCAGCGGAAAGATCGGCCACGAACTGCGCGCCGAGCGCGTCCGCCGCGGCGACAATTCCACGGCGATCGTGATGCTGGAGCAGATTTATCCGTTTCCGGAGAAGGAATTGGCCGAGGCCGTCGGCCGGCATCGGCGCTGCCGCGAGATCGTCTGGGTGCAAGAGGAGCCGGCCAACATGGGCGCGCTGTTTTTCGTGCGGCCGCGATTGGAGCCGATCGCCGCCCAGGCCGCCGATCCGGTAAAGATTCGCTCGATCAAGCGCTCCGCCAGCGCCAGCCCCGCCACCGGCTCCGCCAAGGCCCACGCCATGGAGCAGTCCGCGCTGCTGGCTCTGGCTTTGATGTAGCACAGGCATTCCTGCCTGTGCCGGGGCGCGCTTAGGCCGGATTAGGCCCGCTTAGCGCGGCGAGGTCTATGACCGGCTGGAAAAAGTTCCCTCCTGCGGCTTTGCCAGTCGCCGCGGCGACCTGGTCCCCTGATTGATGCGGCCATAACCAGCCTGTTCCGCCTGTTATTTCAGGTGGAAAACAGGCAGTCTGGCGGGGGGTTGGCGGCGCGCTCATCGGGCGAAGGCCCGGGTGGCCGCCGAGATCGGCGCATGACGGACATGGGAAGAGGTTGGATCCTTCGGGAGTGCTACTACCGGCTTAAACCTGCTTACAATTTCAGTATGACATACGCTGTCAAGTGTTTTGCCTGTTTTCGGGCATCCGGCTGTTGAAAACAAAGCGAATATAGTTGGGACGAACTTTTTTGGGTAGAAGGGGTGATTGTGTATCCGGTGTAGAATCAATGGGTTGGACTTTCGGCTTCCAAGCGGGTTGGAGCGAAAAAGATGCCGATCAGCCGGAAACCGAACGGAAAATCACGGGCCGCCGTTCGCAGATTTCAAGCCGCCAGCAGGGCTCCGCTACTGGCACAACTTGCAGCGGCTATGCCGCTTCCAACCGGTCACAGACCTTAGGTGCGGGCGCCAAACGCCTTTTCCTCTTCCTCTTCGCCTTTCTCGTCGCCGTCGGTTAGCGGGTCGCCGAATTCATCGAGCGGCACCGGGGCGCTCAGAACCTGGAATTCGGGCTCGGCGGAGGGACCGACCAGCTTCCGCTGCGCGCGCCGCTCGGCCTTCATGCGCTGTTTATCTTTCCGGGCCATCTCTTTTTGGCGTTTTTGAAACGTGGTCCTGGAACGTGTGGCCATAAAAGCCCCCCTAGGTAGAGATCAAGAGATGTTGTCACCGCGCAGACGTTTCCGCCCGCGCGCAACCTGGCACGCAGATGTCTGGGCGCCTGCCGACCCGGATCGTACGCTTCGGGCCGCCGGCAACCCGGAGCGTCACGCTCAGGGTTGCCGTCCCGTTAAATGCGCGCTTACCAGCGCGGTTCGCGCGGCTGGCGGGCTGCCCCGCGATAG
>JBKKAI010000539.1:0-2521 GCA_046714815.1 Terriglobia bacterium
GGCCCCGGGGTTAATGCGGGGGGGCGCGGAGGGGGGAAGAAGAAATCCGCGGGTTACGGAAGGCCGATGCGCTTCACCAGACTGATGTAGCGCGAGTCTTTGCGCAGCGGATCGTAGACGGGATCCACCTTCAGGTATCCGAGGCGCTGGCGGCGTTCAGCGAAGGCCTTTTCCAGCCAGTGGAAGGCTTCGTCGTTGCGGCCGAGCTTGAGTGAAATCCGGGCCATCAGCAGCGGCTGGACAAACTCGCCGCGGCGGGAGCGTTCCACCAACTGTTCGTAGCGCTTCTTCAGGACGGCGGGAAAGCCGGACTGTTGGAAGACGCGCACGAATTCATCGGCCTCTTCGCTGCGTCCCGCGCTCGAAATCAGGATGCGCCACTCCTCGATCGCTTCCTTGTACAGGCCCTTCTGCTCGTAGGTATTGGCCAGGGCGAAGCGGGCGCTGTCGAAAGTGGGGTCCACCTCGAGAGTCTTGCGGTACTGAACGATGGCCTCGTCGAAGCGGCGCGCGGCGTACAAGTTAAACGCCAGCACGTGGTTGATGATGACCGAGAGCGGGTCGATCTCCTGGGCGCGCCGCGCGGCGGCCACCGCTTCTTCCTGGCGGCCGAGCATGGTCAGCAGCTCGGAGAACCACTGGTGCGCGGTGGCGTAGTTGGTATTCAGCTCGTGGGCCCAGCGGAACTCCGCCTCGGCCCCCTTCCAGTCCCATTCCAGGTGCCGGATTCCGGCGAGCGAGTTGCGCGCCTCGGCCAGCGAGCCATCGAGAGCAATCGCTTTCAGGGCCGCCTGGCGCGCTTTCGGGAGCGTTTCATTCGCCGAGACCGAGCTGTAGGTTTCCAGCACGATGTAAGCGTCGGCCAGGCCCGACCAGGCCGGGGCATACTTCGGGTCTTGCTCAATCGCCTGCTGGAAGTATTCGATGCTTTTGCGGATGTCGCCCTCGGTGCGCTTGTTCCAGAAGAAGCGGCCCTTCAGATAGGCCTCGTAGGCGGCCGGCGTCGTTGTTAGATCGCGCCGGTTTTTTCCGGCGGCCACATTGCCGGGCGCCGGCAACAGTTCCACCGCCAGTTCCGCGGCGATCCGGTGGGCCACCTCGGTCTGAACGGCGAGAACGTCGGCGGCCTCGCGGTCGTAATTCTCGGCCCACAATTGCATCTGGTCGGCCACCTGGATGAGCTTCGCGGTGATCCTGACGCGGCCATTAGCGCGCCGGACGCTGCCTTCCACCACGTACTCCACGCGCAGCTCGCGGCCGATGACGCCGATGCTCTTCTGGCTGTTGCGGTACTGCATCGCCGAGGTGCGCGCGATCACCGACAGCCGCTGCGGCTGCAGGCGGCCGAGCTGGGCGATCATCTCCTCGGTGAGGCCCTCGCTGAGGTAGTCCTGTTCCGGGTCTCCGCTCATGTTTTGAAACGGCAGCACGGCCAGCCGGATTTTTCCAGCCGACAGTCTCGCTGTGTGTCCCCACTGCCGCCACGCCAGCCAGCCGGAAAGCGCCACCAAAGCCGCGAGCGCCAGCAGCGCCAGCCGCGCGCCAACCCGGCCGGGAGGCGCCGCCGCGTCTGAAACCGCGACTGGCGCAGCAGGGATGGGCGCAGCGCCAATAGCCTCCGGCGCGACCATCGCCGCTCTTGCCGAGCCGTTGGAGCCTTCGCTCGCCGTTGAATCGGTGGCCGGCGTCATGGGCGGGGCCGGGCTCGCAATTTCGCCCGGCGGTTCAATGTGCCCGATGAACCGGTACCCGCGGCGCGGCAGCGTCTCCACATAGCGGGGGCTCCCGGCCGACTCGCCCAGGGCCTCGCGCAGCTTGCTCATCGCCGTGTTCAGGCTGTTGTCAAAATCAACGAAGGTGTCTTCCGGCCAGAGCTTCTCGCGCAGCTCTTCGCGGGTCACGATGTCCCCGGCATGTTCGAGCAGAATGGCCAGGACCTGAAAGGGCTTTTCCTGGAGCTTGATTCTCAGCCCCTGCCGGCGCAGCTCACCTGTTCGAAGGTCAACTTCGTAGACTCCGAAGCGAATCGGCCGGTTAGATGCTGGCGATCCCACCATAAGTCCGACAAGGCGCGCCCAGAGGCCAGCGCTCCCAAGTTAGACGGGAGTCTAGCATGGCGGGGAGCAAATCCATCCGGGCAATGCAGGCAATGTTTGCATCTAATCCATTCGTTTTTAACATGTTGAACGATGCTAAACATTTAATGTTCTGGTCAGCCCCAATCCATTGACCTGCTCCCGCGCCCAGACCACATTTAAGCTGGTGCGGTGGGCACGCAGGCGAGCGTGACCCCCGGCCGAGGTGGGAATCGCTTACAGGCCGGCACGGCGCAGCTTTGTACAAGTAAGGGGAAGATACCCCGTGCGCCGTCCGGAACTGCTTGCCTGCCTGCCCGAAACATGGGCGGCGCCCGCTTGGGGGCAATTGCGTTGATGATCCTGCTGGTTTCGGTGGGATCGCTCCCGGCGTTCGGCCAAGTGGCCGGCACCATCGCCGGCGTGGTGACCGATCAGAGCGGCGC
>JBKKAI010000540.1:0-4408 GCA_046714815.1 Terriglobia bacterium
TGCGTGTGTCATAGCACAGGCAGGAATGCATCCACATCTGGAAGTACACAAGCTGTACAATCGCGGTGACGAGCGACAGCGGCGGCTGGTCCATCCTGATGTGCCCGCCGTAAACGGGGAACGAATGCTCGCGGGGGACAATCGCGTCGGGCTGCTCGATGGAAGGCGAGTATACTCAACTCCTCGTGGAAGGGAGGGCAAAACGATGGCAGTGAAACCGATCCCCGATGGATATCACAGCGTGACGCCGTACCTGATCGTCGAGGGGGTGGCCAGGCTGATCGAATTTCTGACGCGGGCCTTCGACGCGAAGGAGACTCTCCGCTCCGAAGGGCCCGGCGGCGCGATCATGCACGCCCAGGTCAAGATCGGCGATTCGTTTGTGATGATGGGGGAAGCGCAAGGGCCATTCAAGCCGATGCCCGGCTCGGTTTACCTGTACGTGGCCGATACGGACGCCGTGTACAAGCGTGCCCTGGAGGCGGGCGGCGTCTCGATCATGCAGCCGGCCGACCAGTTCTACGGCGACCGCAGCGCCGGCGTGAAGGACCCGTCCGGCAACTACTGGTGGATCGCCACACACATTGAGGACGTTGCGCCCGCGGAGCTTGCCGCGCGTGCTGAAGCCGCCATGAAACAACGCGCCTCCGGCTGATGCCGCCAGCCCGCGCCGGTAGCTTCGCCGGCTTTCCTATCCAGAAGTTCGTCGCCTGTTCATGAATTATCCGGGTTAGACGCACCGCGCTATCGTCAAGCAGCGTGAATTGCCGTGCTCGGTGCAAAAGAGGCTCCAATCCCGGCGGAAGCGATCCGGCCAGTCTCGTCCGCGGACAGATTTTGTTCACGAACTTCATCGAGGTCCAAACTATGACGCGCCGTCAAACCCGGGCATAGTGGTCTCTTGCGCTGCAAGGGTCCGGCTGGCGCCAGACCAAATAGAGCCGGGCCTAACTAATGCGGTGGCCGCCGACGCGGCCGCCGCTGAATGACTCTCCGAATCCCCATTGCTTGAGTTGCTTAAAGGATATAGGCTCCGCCTATGGGGCTGCATTGCCTGCCTCGCCCGGCGCTCGGGCTGGCCGTTCTCTTCGCCTGGTTCGCTGTTTCCTCCAACGCCCAGACCATCTCCAGCGTTGCCGGCACGGTGCTCTACGACCGCTCGCCGGCCACGCAGACGCCGCTGAATCTGCCCACCGGCATCGCCGCGGATGCGCAGGGCAACATGTGGATCGCCGACACGGCGAACCACGTGATCCGCCGCGTGGACGCGGCAACGGGCATCGCTACCGTGGTGGCCGGCGGCGGCGCCGTGGCCGACCCGGCACAACCCATTCCGGGAACCACCGCGCTCCTGGAGAAGCCCACCTTTCTGGCGCGCGACAGCGCCGGCAACGTCTATTTCTGTGAAACGGCGCGCAACCGCGTGCGGCGGCTTGCGCCCGATGGAATGCTTTCCATCGTGGCCAGCGGCGTGAACTCGCCCGAGGGACTGGCGGTTGACGGCTCGGGGAATCTCTATATTTCCGACAGCGGCGGACTTATACGCAAAGTCAACCTGGCGACGGGAACCATGACCATTGCCGCGGGAGGAGGCTCGGGTGGCGACGGTGGCCTGGCCTCGGCCGCTGCTCTCCCCGGCCAGCCGCGCGGAATGGCGATGGACAGCCGCGGCAACCTGTACTTTGTATTGCAGACCGCGTGGATCGTAAAGCGGATTGACGCCGCCACCGGAATCATCACCACGGTTGCCGGAATAATGGGAAACCCCGGCAACGAAGACAGAGTCAATGTGCCCGCCACTTCGGCCGGTTTGTATGGCCCCTATTCGCTGGCCTTCGATGCCGCGGACAACATGTATATCGGGGACGGCAGGGGCATCCTTCGGGTGGACCGCGCTACCAATCTGCTCACGCGCGTTTACCCTCCGCCTGGCGCCCGCTTTCTGCAAACCACGGTGGTGGCAGCGGACACGAGCGGCAGGCTCCTGGCGGCCGACATAGAGCGGGGCCTGGTGCTTCGCGTTGATCCGGGAACCGGGAGCGGCACGATCGTAGCCGGCACGCTCGACCCCTTCGATGGCCCGCTGGCGCTGGCGGCGTTCAGCAGAGTCAATGTGATGGCCACGGATCGGGCGCGGTCCTTGCTTTTCTTCTGCGACCTTGCCCGTTTTACGATCCGCCGGATTGATCTGGCCGCGGGCCAGGTTTCCACCGTGGGACCCACGGCAAATTCAAACGGCTGTTATTCCCTGGCCGCGGACAGCCAGGGCAACGTTTATTCCTCCACCCCTTCCATCGTTTCCCGGATGGGCGCCAATGGCGGTTCCACCGTTGTCGCCGGGACGCAGGCGGGTTGCGGGTTTGGAGGCGATGGCGGCCCGGCCACTCAAGCCCGGCTGCAATGCGGCGCGCCAACAGTGGCGCTCGATGCCGCGGGAAATCTCTATATCGGAGACAATCGCATCCGCCGCGTGGATGCGGTTACCGGCATCATCCAGACGGTGGTGGGCACCGGCACGGCGGGCACTGCCCCGGAAGAAGGCGCGGCGCTGAGCGTTAATCTTGGCTACGTCAGTGCGCTGGCATTCGACAACGCAGGCAACCTACTGATCGGCGACGGCCACCTTCGCCGGTACAGCCCGGCCACCGGGAGAGTGACGTTGGTGGTCAGTAGCGGCGCCGCTTCCGGTGATGGCGGGCCGGCAGCCAATGCCAGAATTACCGGCACGCCGGGAATTGCCGTGGATGCCGCCGGAAACATCCTGATCGCCGGCGGTGGCCCGGAATCGGTCCGCCGCATAGATGCCGTCACCGGAATTATCAGCACGCTGGCCGGCAGCGGGACTCGAGGCTTTTTCGGCGACGGGGGCCTGGCCCGATTGGCGCGCATGGACGGACCGAGCGGCGTCGCGGCGGACTCGGCCGGGAATATCTATGTTAGCGAGGCCGGCGGCGGCAAATTGCGCAGAATCACGGCCGCGCCGGCCACGCCGATCCTGCTGGTGGGCGCCACCGCGCTGGAATTCAGCGCCGTGCAGGGCGGCACGCCACCCGATCCCCAAAGCTTCCGCATCGAGGGCGGAAACCTGTCTCCGCTGGTCTGGAATACTCAGGTGGCCACCGTCAGCGGCGGAACCTGGTTGCGAACCACGCCTGGAAGCGGGGAAGGCGCGGGCGCGGTTTCGGTGTTTGTGGATCACGCCAATCTGGCGGCCGGCACTTATCAAGGCGTGGTGCGCGTGGTTGCCCCCGGCGCGTCGGGATCACCGAAGACCATTAACGTGACATTGAACGTTGCGCCGCAGGGTAATCCGACACTGGGCTTGTCCGCGGAGTTTCTCGAATTCGGCGCGATTCAGGGCGCGGCCGCGCCGCCCAGCCAGACCATCACCATCCGCAATTTGGGCAGCGGCACAGTCCAGTGGACGGCTTCAGTGCGCGCATCGGGTGTCGGCGGCTGGCTGCGGCTGTCGGCGGCGTCCGGAACCGCGCCATCGTTCCTCACCGTCACGGCCAATCCCAGCGGCCTCACCGCTGGGGTCTACACCGGCCTGATCACGGTACGCGATACAGCGGGCGCGACGAAGACCGTGGCGGTGACGCTGCTGGTGTCGCGGGCCGTGCCGATTCTGCAGCCCAGCCAGACCGGGTTCTTGTTTCAAGGGATCGAAGGCGGCGCCAGTGTTCCGGCGCAGACCTTCCAGGTGCTGAACGTCGGACAAGGAACGATGAGTTGGACGGTGCGGGCAACGACGGCCGACGGGCGCAACTGGTTGTCGGCGGCACCCACCAGCGGCGCCAGCGAGGCGTCGGCCGGCGCACGCGCGCCTGTCGTGACACTGCGCGTGGACCCGGCGCAATTGCGGGCCGGCGTGCACGTGGGGCTGCTGACGTTCGAAGCCGCCAGCGCGCCGAACTCGCCGCAGGTGGGGATTGCGCTGGTCAATATCCTGGCGCCGGGCAGCGACCCGCTGGGGTTGGTGCAGCCGGCCGGGCTGATCTTCGTCGCTACGGCGGGCGGGGCTCAGCCGGCACAGCAGGAACTGACGCTGACCTCGACCGGAGGACGCCTGCTGCAATTCGTCACCTCGATCCGGACCTCGGGTGGCGGCAATTGGCTGACGGTGACTCCGTCGGCGGGTTCGCTTTCCGGCGCGGGCGAGGCTGCGCCGCTGCGCGTCCAGGCTTCGACGGCGGGGCTGGCCGCGGGCGTGTATACCGGCGCCATCACGGTGGCGCTGAACACCGGGCGCAGCCAGGACGTCGGTGTCGCGCTGGTAGTCACGGCGCAGCCGGTGACGGCCCAGGCGGCCGGTTCGGCCGCCGACTGCACACCGACAAAGCTCGCGATTGTCGAGACATTGCTGCCCGGCAACTTCGCGCTTTCCGTGGGCTGGCCGGCGGCGCTG
>JBKKAI010000541.1:0-3400 GCA_046714815.1 Terriglobia bacterium
AAGTCGGCCTGCTCGATGCCGACGTGTACGGCCCCAACGTCCCCTTGATGATGGGCGCGAACGAACAGCCCCAGGCCCGCGGCGAGCGGATCCTGCCACTGGAAAGTTACGGCGTCCGCATGATGTCCATGGGGTTCCTCAATCCCGGCGACCGGCCGGTGATCTGGCGCGGGCCCATGCTGCACAGCGTGATCCAGCAGTTTATCCGCAACGTGGAGTGGGGAGAGCTGGACTACCTGGTGGTGGACCTGCCGCCCGGCACCGGCGACGTGCAGCTCACGCTGCTGCAGACCGTGCCGATCACCGGCGCGGTGGTGGTGACCACGCCCTCCGACGTTTCGCTGGAGGACGCGCGCAAGGCCATCCAGATGTTCGGGCAGGTCAAGGCGGAAGTGCTGGGCGTGATTGAGAACATGAGCTACTTCGTGTGCCCGCACTGCAGCCAGCGCGTGGACATCTTCAGCCACGGCGGCGGCTAGCGGATGGCCGCGAAATACGAGGTGCCTTTCCTGGGGCACATACCGCTGGACCCCGATATCCGCATCGGCGGCGATACCGGCGCGCCGGTGGTGGCCCGCGGCCCGGACGCGTCGCAGGCCAAGGCTTTCTACGAGGTGGCCGAGGCGGTGGCGGCGAGCATCCGCGCGATCCAGTCGCGGGAAGCGGCCGATCCCGTCGTGCGCATCCGGGATTAGAGCGCGGCCGGGAGGCCGCGTGGCTCCAAAGCGCCAGATTTCGTCATGAATACACCACGGGACAGCCTAAAGGCTGTCCTACTGGCCATTGCACTGGCCACGGCGGCGCGGGCGCACAGTCCCAGCACCAGCTACGTGCGGATCGCGGCCGGCGGCGGCGAAGCAACCCTGGTTCTTTCGCTGAACTGGCCGGAGCTCGCGCTGTTCCCCGCCCTGGACGAGAACAAAGACCGCATTCTGCAGCAGCCGGAAGTGGACCGTCAACGCCGACTGTTGGAGCAGCGCCTGAAAGAAGCGCTGCATATCCAGGGATCGGGCGCCCCGCTGTCCACACGTCTGCTGTCGCTCGAAGTGATCGAAGGCGGCCACCTGGAAGCCACCTGGCTCTATTCGCTGCCCGCGGACCGCGCCGGCCTGCGCATCCGAAGCCGCCTGCATGAAGTGATGACGCCGTCACACGTTACGCTGGTCAAGATTTCCGCCGGGCCGCGTCTGCAGGAAGCGGTACTCGACCAGGGCCGGCCGGAAGCTCCCTTTGACGCGCCGCCGCTCGGCGCGCAAGCCGCCGGCTTTCTCTGGCTGGGCATCCGCCATATTTTTACCGGCTACGATCATGTTCTGTTCCTGCTCGGCCTGCTGGTGATCGGTGGCACGCTCCTCGATCTGGTGAAGATCGTCACTTCGTTCACAGTGGCCCACAGCATTACGCTGGCGGTGGCGACGCTGGGCGCCATAAGCCTGCCCCCAAGGTTCGTCGAATCGGCCATCGCGCTCAGCATCTGCTACATCGCCGCCGAGAACATTCTGTTTCAAGCAGTGGCCCGCCGGTGGGTGATCACATTCCTGTTCGGGCTGGTGCACGGCTTCGGCTTCTCGATGGTGCTGCGGGAGCTGGAGCTGCCCCGTCCGAGCCTCGCCACCTCCCTGGTTTTTTTCAATTTAGGCGTGGAAATCGGCCAGGTGGCGATCGTGCTGGTGGCCCTGCCGCCGGCCGCTCTGCTCGCCCGCTCGCCACGCCGGCGGCAGCTTATCGTCTGGTCTTCCAGCGCTTTGCTGGCCGTGGGAAGCTTCTGGTTCATCGAGCGCACGTTTCTCTCTTGAAGCGCAAAGGCGGTGCTACTCTTCATGAAAAAGCACGCAGGGGTGTGTTACAGTTGCCAGCAAGACGGAGGTACAATTTTCTGAAGGCGGCTGCTGATGAGTGATGCCCAGGATCCCCGCTACCGCGATGCCCTCGCTTCGATCCTCGATAGCGTGGTTGTCGTGGACGACAAAGGGCAGGTGGTGTCGGCCAATGACCGCGCGGCGGACCTGGTGAAGGTCGGCGTCGAGGACATCCGGAAGCTGAACCTGGAGCAGGTCGCCGGCCTCTTTCGGAACAAGGTGCGCGACCCGGCGGACTTCGAGCAGCAGGTGCTGGCCCTGAGCAAAACCGCGCCGTTGGCCACCGAGCTCGTCTTCCCGCTGGCGGGGTCGGCGGGCAACCTGCGTGTGTATTGCCTGCCGGTGGTGTCGGTGGAGAATCCCATACCCGGCGAAGGGGAACGCAGCGAAGAAGAAGAGCTCGAACACCTGAAGAAAGAGTTCATCTCTACGGTCTCGCACGAGCTGCGGACGCCGCTCACCGCGATCAAGGGAGCGATTGGCCTGGCCCTGGGCGGCGCGGCCGGCCCGGTGAATCCGCAAATGCGCGAGCTGCTCGAGCTGGGGGAGAAGAACACCGACCGGCTGATCGCGCTGATCAATGACATCCTGGACATGTTCCGGCTGGAGTCGCGGCGCCTGCAGATGCGCATGGATCCGATTTCGATGGAAGACAGCATCCAGCACGAAATCAGCAGGAACTGGGCGGCCGCTGAAAAGGCAAGGGTCACGCTGGTGGCGGAGATCGAGCGCGACCTGCCGCCGGCACAGGGAGACCGCGTGCGCATCGAGCAGGCCATCGAACACCTGCTGTCCAACGCGATAAAATTCTCTCCGGCGGGCGGCGTCGTAACGATCCGCGGTAAAAACGTCGTGGAAAACGGCGCGCGCCTGGTCCAGGTTTCCGTCCAGGACCACGGCAAGGGCATCTCCCTGGAGGCGCAGAAGCGGATTTTCAGTAAGTTCGCCCAGGCCGAAGACACGCTGACTCGCGAGCACCAGGGTTCGGGGCTGGGTCTGGCCATCGCGCGGGCGATCATTGATCACCACCACGGCCGCATCTGGTTCGAGAGCACGCCGGGAAAAGGATCAACCTTTCATTTTACCGTGCCGGTGGCGGCGACCCCTGCGCAGCGCGCCGGTTTCGGGGCCGCTTTTCAGCTTTCGGAGGAGGAGCAGCACAAACCACTGGTGCTGGTGGTGGACGACGACTCCGACGTGGCACAAGTGGTCTGCGGCATTTTTTCCGCGCAGGGATATCGCGCCTGGCCGGTGGACCGCGGGCAGGAAGCGGTGGAGATCGCCGTGCGTCATCAGCCCGCGCTCATCGCGCTCGACCTGTTCATGCCCGGCATGAGTGGCTACGAGGTGCTTCACCTGCTCAAGCAGAACACCCGCACGCGCAGCATTCCGGTGATCGTGATGTCGGTGGTGGACGATTCCACCCGGGCTCTTTCGCTGGGCGCCGAGCGGTTTGTCAGCAAACCCATTGACGCCCCCGCGCTGGTGGAGATCGCGCGCGGGGTGCTGGGACGCCAGGCGCCGGACGGTTCCGGCGGCCG
>JBKKAI010000542.1:0-3114 GCA_046714815.1 Terriglobia bacterium
TCTCGATGGTGCCGTGGCCGGAGATCATGATGACTTCCGGCGCCGCGTCGGACTTCTTGATCTCTTCCAGCGCTTCCAGGCCGTCGATGCCGGGGAGCCAGATGTCCAGCAGCACCAGGTCGAAGGTCTTTTTGCGCAGCTCCACCAAGCAAGCTTCGCCGCTGTCGGCGACCGCGACTTTGTATCCTTCATCTTCCAGAACGCCGCGCAGCGATTTTCGTATCTCGGGTTCGTCGTCCACGATCAGGATGTTAGGCATGAGTGCTTTCTGGTTGCGGGTTGGCGGTCAGCGGCAACTCCACGATGAAGCGCGCGCCCATCGGCCGGTTCGGCTCCACGCGCACCGAGCCGCGATGCTCTTCCACGATGCGGCTCACGATGGCGAGGCCCAGCCCTGTGCCCCGGTCCTTGGTGGAGAAGTAAGGGAGAAAGAGTTTTTCCTTCAGCTCATCGGTCACGCCGTGGCCGGTGTCCGATACGGAGAGCTCGACCGCATCATGGGCGGCGTCGGTCACCAGCGACGTGCGCACGTGGATCTCCTTCACCATGGAATCGCGCATCGCCTCGGCGGCGTTGTCCACCAGGTTAACGACGATGCGCTTGATGCCCTCCGGATCCGCCAGGGTCTCCGGCAGGCGCGGGTCGAGGTCGGCGCGCAGCGCGATCCCGTCCAGGCGCTCCCGGAACATGGCCAGCGCGTGCTCCACGATCTGGTTGATGTTGGCCGGCTGCGGCTGGGCGGTCGGGAAGCGCGCCAGCGTGGAGAACTCATCCACCAGCGTGCGCACCGTCTCCACCGCGCTGGAGATGGTCTCCGCGCAACTCTCGATCACCACCAGCGAGTTTCCGTCCAGCGCGACTCCGGCCTGGTGCCGCTCCAGGTGCCGCCGGATGCGCTCGGCGGAAAGCGCGATAGGCGTCAGGGGGTTCTTGATCTCATGGGCCACGCGGCGCGCCACCTCGCGCCACGCCACTTGCTTTTGCGCATGCAACAGGTCGCTTAAATCTTCAAAGACGATCACGTAGCCCAGCCGCTGGCGGCCGTGTTGCAACGTAGCGGCGGTCACTTCCACGTGCAACTTCCCGCGCGCAGTCTGGAGCTGCATCTCCCGCGACGAGGTGCCCATACGATCGGCGCGGCGCAATAGCCGTTCCACGTCGTAGGCGGTGGCGGAGTCGAAAAGCTGGCCGAGCGTGTCGCCGCTCTTCGCCTCTTTCTGTACCGACATCTTGTGGAAGGCGTCATTGGTGTGGGTGACCCGCTGCGCGGAATCGAGCGACAGCACCCCGGTGGGGACGTTCTGCAGGATGGTCTCAATCTCCCGGCGGCGCTGTTCAATGGCGTCGTTGGCGGTCTTCAGCGCGGTGTTGGTGCCGGCCAGGTCGCGCCGCGATTGCTCGATCTGCAAGCGGTTATTCTCGAGTTCGGCCGCCATGCGGTTGAAGGAGGCCACCAACTCGCCCAGTTCATCGGCGGCGCGGACCTCGACTCGGTAGTCGAGGTGTCCTTGCGAGATCTCATTGGTCGCCGCCGCCAGCGCCGCCACCGGTTGGGTGACCAGGCGCGCGACGAAGAGCGAAAGCCAGGTTGCCGCAAACAGCACCAGCACGGTGATCAGCAGGAGCTGTTGCATGAAGAAGCGGCGGGCCGCCCGGCGGTCGCGCCCCAATTCGGAGTAGCGCGTGTGGTTGGCCTCGATGCTCTTCATCGTGGCGGCCAGCTTGGGCGGTAACGGCATGGCCACATACACGCGCGCCCCGCTGCCCATGACCTCCGTGCCGGACAGATACTCGGTGTCCCGCCACTGGATCTTCGGCAACTGCTCCGGCGATGCGCGCAGCACCGGCTCCAACGCGGAACGCATCTCCGTCAGCGGCGCCGGAGTGCGATAGGCCCGCACCGGGTCCTCCCCGATGCGCAGCAGTACGAAGCCGCCCCCCATCGCGGTGCCGTGCAGCTCCAGCTTGCGGGTGATGCCGGCGTCGTCGCGCAGGGCGATGGCCCGGCGCAGCTCGGGATCGGCCGCCAAGGCTTGTGCCTCCACCCGCGCGTTGCTCGTGGCGTAAGTGGAGAGCAACACCGAAAGTCGCTGGGAATCTTCCTTCAACGCCTCCACCGGCCCGGAAAACCACTTATCGATCGACCGGTTCATCAGGACGTAGGCGAACTGGAACATGAAGATGACCGGCAGGAAGGAAAGGATCAAGGCGCCGATGACCATGCGGGTGCGGAAGCGCGACCCCAACACGCCCAGGCGACGCTCGGCAAAAAGCTTGAGCAGGTTGCGCGCCAGGATGAAAGTGAGCACCACGAACAGCAGGAAAATGAGCGCGGAGAGCGCCGCGAACACCAGCGTCAGTTGCGGGTTGTCAGGCTGGACGAAATCGAGGTTGAGCGAGGTCTGCGAAAACAGGATGAGCGACAACACCAGCACGGCGAGGCCCAGCCCGATGAAGAGGGGCAGGCGCTTGCGCTCGGGTTGTGGTAAGGATGCCACAGCTTTGTGGCCATTATAAAGAGGAAAGCCACGCCGTGGCACGCCTTTCCGGTATTTCCGTGGTTTCTATACAACAGGGCTTAGAGCAGCCCCAGAACGTCCTTGTGGGCCTTCTTCTGCGACTCCGCCACCGCGGCGTAAGTGATGTGTCCGTTGTAAGTATTCACGCCTTCCTTGATCCCGGGGTCGGCCTTGATGGCCGCGCTCGCGCCCATCTTTGCCAGCTTCATCACGTAGGGGAAGGTCGCGTTCGTCAGTCCCAGCGTGGACGTATGCGGCACCGCGCCGGGCATGTTGGTGACACAGTAATGCACCACGCCATCGACAACATACGAAGGATCGGAGTGCGTGGTGGGCCGCGCCGTCTCGATGCAGCCGCCCTGATCGATGGCCACATCCACGATGACCGCGCCCTTCTTCATATTGCTGACCATCTGCCTGGTCACCAGCTTGGGAGCGGCCGCGCCCGGGATGAGCACGCCGCCGATGACCAGGTCCGCCTCCGCAGTCGCCTTGGCAATGCTGTAGGAATTTGACGCCAGCGTATAGACTTTGCCGCTGAAGATGTCGTCCAGCTCGCGCAGGCGATTGAGATTGATGTCGATGATGGTGGTCT
>JBKKAI010000543.1:0-7784 GCA_046714815.1 Terriglobia bacterium
CTGATTTGTGTCAGGCTGATTTGTGTCAGGCTGATTTGGGTCAGGGTTGTGCGGCGGGGACGCAGCGTGCTACATCGCCGTTGAAACTACGGCGTACTAGGAGTACCATCTGAATGCAAAAGTCTTAGAAACCCGGCGCTGGGACGAGATGTCAACTCAAACGGCTGCGGCAACAGGAATCGGGGACAAGGTAACGCTGGTTACCAGTGGACAGGGGTTGGCGGAGCTGCAGGAGTGGCTCCCGGCTTCCAGCTCGATCGAAGAGGCCACCGCGCTGCGGCTGGACTCGCCCTCGGTCATCATCTCCGACACGCCGGCCGTCTTCACCACGCCGCTCCGCGAGGCGGTGCTCGACGATCGGGCCCGCCTGCTTTACGCGCTCGACTCCGACGGCCACCTGCCTGCCGAAGCCGCCGGCTTTCCGGTCTACTTTTTTCTGACCCGGCCGCTGCACCGCATCACGCTGGAGAGCACGGTGCGCGGCGCGGCCGAAAACCTGCGCCTCAGCGCCTCGAACCGCGAGCTGGCGACATCGCTCAAGCGCGCCCACGAAGAGATTGACGATTTGAACAGCATCGGGATCGCGCTTTCCGCCGAGCGCGATGTCCAGGCGCTGCTGGACCTGATCCTGAAGACCAGCCGGGAAATCACCCGGAGTGACGCCGGAGCGCTGTACCTGGTGGAAGAGAACCCGGAGACCGGCGAAAAGGTGCTGCGTTTTACGCTGACGCAGAACGACAGCGTGGCCGTCCCGTTTAACCAGTTCACGATCCCGATTGACACCAGCCGCATCTCCTCCTACGTGGCCCTGAAGGGAGAATCGCTGGCGCTGATTGACGCCTACAACCTGCCGGAGGGCGTGCCCTTCAGCTTCGGCCGCGACTTTGACACCCGGATCGGCTACCGCACCAAGTCCATGCTGGCGGTGCCGATGAAGAACCCCAAGGGCGAAGTAGCGGGCGTGCTGCAATTGATCAACTGCAAGAAGGACATCACCGCCCGGGTCAACGCGGAAAACGCCGACCAGGTGGTGATCTCCTACCCGGCGCGCGTGCAGCAACTGGTGGAGTCGCTGGCCAGCCAGGCCGCGGTCGCGCTCGAGAACGCACGGCTGTACGAGAACATCCAGAAGCTGTTCGAAGGCTTCGTCAAAGCTTCGGTAGTGGCGATTGAAGCCCGCGACCCCACCACCTCCGGCCATTCCTTCCGAGTGGAAATGCTCACTTCGGCGCTGGCCGAGGCGGTGGACCGCGTGGACGATGGCGCCTACAAGGACGTCAAGTTCACCCGCGAGCAGCTCCGCGAAATCCGCTACGCCTCCGTGCTGCACGATTTCGGCAAGGTCGGGGTCCGCGAGGAAGTCCTGGTCAAGGCCAAGAAGCTCTATCCCAACCAGATTGACGCCGTTCGCGAGCGGTTCAATTTTGTCCGCAAGGCCATCCGCGAGGAGCACTCCGCCAAGCGGCTGCAGTACATGCTGGAAAAGGGCCGCGAGGAATACCTGCAGAGGCAGCCCGAGTTCGACGCCGATCTGAGGGCCCACATCGAAGAAATTGACGACTTCTTCCGCTTCGTGTTGCAGTGCAACGAGCCCACCGTGCTGCCGGAGGGCAATTTCGAGCGCCTCCTCGACCTGGCTGGCCGGAAGTATATGGACGACTGGTCCGGGAACGAGCGCACGCTGCTGCAGCCCTACGAAGTGCGGCTGCTTTCCATCCCCAAGGGCAGCCTCGACCCCAACGAGCGCCTGGAGATCGAATCGCACGTGCTGCACACATTCAAGTTTTTGGAGCAGATTCCCTGGACCAAGGAGCTCGGCAACGTCCCCATGATCGCCCGCGCCCACCACGAGAAGCTGGACGGCACCGGCTATCCTTTCAAGATAAAGGCGGGGGACATTCCGATCCAGTCCCGCATGATGACCATCTCGGACATTTATGACGCCCTGTCGGCTTCCGACCGCCCCTACAAGAAGGCGGTGCCGCCGGATCGCGCCCTGGGCATCATCGAATCCGAGGTCAAGAGCAAGCTGCTCGACGAAGAACTGTTCCGCATCTTCCGCGCCCGCGAACTGTGGCGCCTAACCGTTAAAACCTGAACGATTTTGTCATTGGCGATTGAAACCAGGTTTCAAAATCGTCAATGATAAAACCGTCAATGGTAAAATTCTTCTAATCATTTCTTGCGGAGCAGGCTGAAGAGGCCGCGGAGGATCTGGCGGGTGCCTTCGGCCACCACCGCGCGCCCGAGTTTTTCGGCCAGCGGCATGGGCGGGCGGCCGCGGCGCGGGCGATAGCCGCGCGGCTCGGAAGGCTCATAGCCGGGGAGCGATCTGGGGCTGCGCGCTTCGGTTTCCGCGCGCCCGGCGCGCGCGCTCAGCATTTCGTAAGCGCTCTCGCGGTTCACCGCCTGCCCGTATTGTGGCCATAAGGGCGAGGCCTGCGCGCGGCGCAGCGTTTCGTCCGGGCCGATGGCGCCCATCAGCGATCGCGGCGGGACCACCCGCACCACCGAAGTCGGAGTCGGCACGCCCACCGGATCGAGCGCGGTGAACAGCGCCTCGCCGATGCCTGTGGTGGTCAGCGCCTCTTCCACGTCCACGTATGGCGACTCGGGAAAGGTCTGGGCCACCAGGCGGATGCTCTTGCGGTCCTTGGGAGTGAAGGCGCGCAGCGCGTGCTGCACGCGGTTGCCGAGCTGCCCCAGCACGGTCTCGGGAATGTCGGCCGGCGACTGCGTCACAAAAAAAACGCCCACTCCCTTCGAACGCACCAGCCGGATGACCTTTTCCACCTGCGCCATGAATTCCTTGCTGGCATCGCTGAACAGCAGGTGGGCCTCGTCAAAGAAAAACACCAGCTTCGGACGCTCGACGTCGCCGACTTCGGGAAGGTTCTCGTAGATCTCCGCCAGCAGCCACATCAGGAAAGTCGAAAACAATAGCGGCTTGTCCTGGACGTCATCGAGCTCGAGCAGGCTGATGTGGGCGCGCCCGTCGGAGCCGGTGCGCAGCAGGTCGGCGACGCGCAACTCCGGCTCGCCGAAAAAGCGGTCGGCGCCCTGCTGCTCGATCTCGGATAGCTTGCGCAGGATGATCTGCGCCGATGCGCCGGGAAGAGAGCCGTATTCGGCCAGCTCGCTTTTGGCGTTTTCGGCCAGGTAGAGCAGCGCGGTGCGCAGGTCGGGCAGATCGAGCAGCAGCAGACCGCGGTCATCGCAGTATTTGAAGATGAGCGCCAGCGAAGACGTTTGCGTGGCGTTGAGGCCCAGGGCCTTGGCCAGCAGCAGCGGCCCGAACGACGCGACCGAGGCGCGCAGCGGAATGCCGCGTCCGCCGCCGAGCGAGAAAAACTCCACCGGGCTGGCCTGCGGCGAAAACTCCAGGCCCAGCGAGCGCGCCCGCTCCAGCACCGCCGGGGAGGCGGCGCCGGGCGTGGAGAGCCCCGCCAGGTCCCCCTTGATATCCGCGGCGAAGACGGGCACGCCGGCGGCGCTGAGCTGCTCGGCCATGGCCTGCAGCGTCTTGGTCTTGCCGGTTCCGGTGGCGCCCGCCACCAGGCCGTGCCGGTTCAGCGTGGAGAACGGCAGGCGCGCTCGCAACTCCGGCTGCGGCGCTCCATCCAGAACCACGGCGCCGAGTTCCACCGAGGGCGCGCTGAAGCCGAAGGCGCGCGCGTAGAAACTTTTCGCATCAGGCATAAGCGAGTGAAACCGCCCGTCAGCCGGTGGGAACGCCGGCAACGGGTGCGCCCGACTCGGGCGCGCCGGCTTCGGAGCGGATGACGCGGGCAAAGACCTTCACCAGCATGGGGTCGAACTGCGTGCCGGAGAAGCGCTCCAATTCTTCGATGGCGTCGGCTACGGAGCGCGCACGGCGGTGGGGCCGCTCTGAGGTCAGCGACTCGAAAGCGTCGGCGACCGCGAGGATTCGCGAGCCGAGCGGAATATCGTCGGCGGCGAGGTGGTCGGGGTAGCCGCGCCCGTTGAAGTATTCGTGATGATGACGCACCATCTCGACGATCTCGTTGTTCACGTGAAGCGTTTCCAGCAGCCGCGCGCCGGCCGCGGAATGGGACTGAATGGCCTGGAACTCCAGCGGGGCCAGCCGGCCGTTCTTGGAGAGGACGCCGCCGGGCACCGCCACGTAGCCCACGTCATGGATTCGCGCGGCGGCCTGCAGCCCATCCTGCTGGCGATCGGAAAGCTGCAGAGCCGCGGCCAGCAGCATGGCGTAGCGGGTGACGCCGGCCATGTGCCCGGTGGCGCCGTGGACGCGGCGGTCAACCGAGTCGGCCAGCGACGCCATGCCCTCCAGCACCGCGCGCTCCAGCTCGAGCGGGTCGCCGGGAAACGCCGGCCAGGCTTCTTCCAGCCGTTGCAGCATCGTTTCGAGCACGTCGGAGCCGGTCGCTTCCAGCCGCCGCCCCAGGCTTTCCAGGTAGGTGAACAGCACGTGGCTGTGCCACTTTTTGGTCTCGCCCTGCCGCCGGAACTGCTCGGCTACCCTGACCAGGTTGCCGCCCTGGTGCTTGGAAAGATAAAGGCCGGCATCGGCGGCGCGGATGATCTCTTCCGGCGTGTCGCCGTGCGACGGGTACGTCGCCAGGCCGAAGCTGGCGGTCAGCTTGCGCTCGGAAAAAACCGTGTCCGTGGCGATCCACAGGCGGAGCCGGTCGGCCAGGATATGGGCCTGCTCGGTAGTCGCTTCCGGCATCAGGATCATGAACTCGTCGCCGCCGTAGCGGGCCACGACGTTCGATTGGCGGCAGCGCTGCTCGAGCAGCTTCCCCAGCCGGGTGAGCACCAGGTCGCCCTCCAGGTGCCCCATCGTGTCGTTGACCTGCTTGAAGCGGTCCAGATCCAGCACGATCAGCGAAAAGATGCGCCCGGCGCGCATGGCGCGTTTCCATTCGGCCTGCAGCGACTCGACGAAGAAACGGTGGGTCTTCACGCCGGTCAACCCGTCGGTGATGGC
Organism: Terriglobia bacterium; assembly: GCA_046714815.1. Classification (GTDB taxonomy): domain Bacteria; phylum Acidobacteriota; class Terriglobia; order JAJPHL01; family JAPKYU01; genus JBKKAI01. The sequence goes on from JBKKAI010000543.1 coordinate 4,976, forward strand.
CTGCTGCTGCGTGCGCTGGAAGATAAACGCGTTGTGCAGCGCCGTGGACAGGTGGTCGGCCAGGGTGCGCAGCACCAGCACCTCTTCGTGCTGGAACGCCGATTCCTGGACGCTCTCGACGTTGAGCACCCCGAGCATCTGCTCGGCGTAAACGATCGGCAGGCAGAGCTCGGCGCGGGCGTTGGTGAGGATACTCTGCGTCCGCTGCGCGGCCCCTTCGCCGAGCATGTCGTTCACCAGCATCATCTCGCCGGTGCGCGCCACGCGGCCGATGACGCCGACGTCGAGCGGGATGCGCCGCCCCAGCGCCTGCGCGTGCGTCCCGGCCTCGGCCTTGATCTCGATTTCCTTGGTCTGGTAGTCGAGCAGGCCGATGCCGATGTGGTCGTAGGCGAAGTTCTTCTGGATCTCGCGGGCGATCTCGGCCAGCATCTCGTCGGAGTTCATGGTGGAGATGGCGATGCGGCTGATGTTGTGCAGGAACGAGAGCTGGCGCAGCCGGCGCTGCTCCTCGCTGAACAGCCGCGCGTTCTCCAGCGCGATCGCCGCCTGGGCCGCCAGCGTTTTCATGATGTCCAGGTGCCCTTCGTCGTAGGCGTACTCCCGCTCGAAGTTCTGTACGGCCATCACGCCGACGGCGCGGTCATAGAGCATCACCGGCACGCCCAGCCAGCAGCAGGGCGGGCGCAGGCTCGGCTCGATGCCGTGCGCGGCGCGGAATTCATCCGGGCGGGTCTTCAGCAGCAGCGGCTGGCGCGTGCGCAGCACGTACTCGGTGATCGAGCGCCGCTCCTTACGGCTGCGCTTGGGCAGGTAGATGCCGTTCTCCACTTCCAGCTCGAAGCGGATCTCGTCGGCCGGTTCGTTCCACAACGCGATGTAGAAGTTCCGGCTGTCCATCAGCTTCTGGATTTCCTGGTGCACCAGGCGCAGCAGCGCGTCGGGATTCAGCGTCGAGCTCATCGCCTGGCCGGTCTGGTTGAGCAGGCGCAGCTCTTCGGCGCGGCGATGGGAGTCCTGCACCAGCAGGAAATTCTCCACCGCCATGGCGATCTGGCCGGCCAGCGTGGCGGCCAGACGCAACTCGGCCACCGAAAGGGCGCGCGCGGCGGGATGCGACAGCACCAGCGCCCCGTACATGCTGTTCTTGGTCTGCAGGGCCAGCGCCAGCAGCGCCCCGTTGCCGGCCAGCTTCATCACCTCCCGGAAATTCCCGTAGACGGCGTCGGATTCCAGCCGTCCGGTGGCTTCCGGCTGCTGCAGGTCGCGCAGAATCATCAGCCCGCCCAGGCGCTCCACCAGCCAGGTGACCTCACCGTCCATGTTCCGCCGCTCCCATTCGCCGGCGACCTCGGACGGGAAGCCGCGAAACACGTGGATGCCCGGCCGCCGCTCCGAGCCTTCCAGCGTAATCAACCCCTGGGAGAGGCCGTAGACGCGAAGAATGCGCTCGAGGACCTTGTTCAGAATTCCCTGCAGGCTTTCGCCCGCCGGAGAGGCGCTGGTGGCCAGGTTCAGGCTGGAAAGGCCCAGAAGGTTTTCCTCGACGGCCCGCTGCGCCTCTTCATAAATGATGCCCACCATGGCCACCGCCAGCACCAGCAGGCCGTAGCCGGCCGCGGCGCTGCCGGCGATCGCGGGAATGGAGTTGGCCCAGCCCGCGCGGAGGCCGGTTCCGGCAACGCCGGCCAGCAGCAGCGAAGCCAGGCAGAACAAGCGCAGGCTGAGCAATTCGTGCGATTTGTTCTGGCGCCGGAAGCAGAACGCGGAATAGAGAAACAGCAGTGAGGCGGCGATGGCCGGTTGCGCCGGCGCAACCCAGGGCGGCCACGAATAGGCATGAAAACAGCTCAGCACCAGGCCCGCGCCCGCCACCACGTAATGCCACCGCCGGGTGACCGGCCGCAGCGGGCCCAACTCAGCCATGCGCAGCAGCGACAGTGCCGCGAGGATCAGCAGGCTGCCGGCCGCCGCCGCGATCGGGCGCGCGCCGCTGAAGCCAAACAGCAACTGCAGGAGGTAGTGGCCGGTGAAGCATCCCCAGGTCAGCAGCCACGCCCGAGAGGGAATCTCGGCCCGGCGGCGATGCAGCGCCAGCAGAAGCCCGCCGGCCGCCGTCGAGAGAAAAAAACCAAGAGCGCTGTATGTCTGCTGATCCATCGTCCGAGGAAACCCGTCCCTTGAATTGACTATACTCAAGGATGGAAAACGCGGTCAATAACGAAAAGGCGCGGGGTGAGAAAACGGTTAATGAGTCTCGGTATTCGCATCATACCGGCGCCGTCGTATCATATGGGGCGTGGCCGCAAAGAACGAATTCGTGGAGTATATCGTTGAGCTGCTGGGGCCGATGGGCATGGCGCGCGCCAGGGCGATGTTTGGCGGCTATGGCGTCTACGTCAACGACTTGATGATCGGCCTGGTGGCCGACAACGTCCTCTACCTGCGAGTGGACGCTGAAATCCGGCCGGACTTCGAGAAGAAGGGTCTGCGGCCATTCGTTTACGAAAAGAACGGCCGCGAGTATCCCATGTCCTACTACCGGCCGCCGCCCGAAGCGCTGGACAACTCCGACGATCTCTGCCGCTGGGCGCGGAAATCATACGGTGCGGCTCTGCGCAAAGCCGGGCCGAAGGGTCCCAAGAGTCCACGGTCCAAAGTCCAAAGGCCAAAGTCAAGAAGCAGAGCGTAGAATATCGGGATGCCCGAGAAGCCCGCCGATCGGGAAACGAACGAGCCGCCAATGTTCTCCGCCGCGGCGGCGCCCCGGGCGCCAACCCGCCCGGCGCCGAGCGCCCCCCCCTTTGGG
>JBKKAI010000544.1:0-3718 GCA_046714815.1 Terriglobia bacterium
CAGGCGGGCCATTTCAACTGATTCTCGCACATTCAGCGCGCGCCCGCCACTCGCGTTGCCTGCGATCCGGCCGCGGCCACCGGCCGATGGCGCACGCCGCCGCCGTCGCGGCCTCATCATAGTACAATCGCCGAATGGACATCGCCGTGGGCGCGGACCACGCCGGGTTCGAGCTCAAAGAAAAAGTGAAGCAGGAGCTGGAGCGGCTGGGGCACCGCGTCGAGGACGTGGGCACGCACTCCAGCGAATCGGTGGATTATCCGGACTTTGCGGCGCAGGTGGCGCGGCGCGTGGCCGCCGGCCGAGCCGAGCGGGGCATCCTGGTGTGTGGCACCGGGACCGGCATGGCCATGGCCGCCAACAAGGTGGCGGGCGTGCGCGCGGCCAGCGTCACCGATGCCGCCGCGGCGCGGCTCAGCCGCGAGCATAACGATGCCAACGTTCTGGGTCTCGGCGCGCGGCTGATTGAAGAGCCGCGCGCCCTGGAGATTGTCCGCGCCTGGCTCGAGGCCGAATTCGCCGGCGGCCGCCACCAGCGCCGCGTGGAAAAAATATCGGAGATAGAAAGGACGCGATGAAACCGCCGCTGACCGATTTCGCCCGGCCGCTGCAGCAGGCCGACCCCGAGGTGTTCGAGGCCATCCAGAACGAAACGCGGCGCCAGCACGAGGGGCTCGAGCTGATCCCCAGCGAGAACTTCGTCTCCGAGGCGGTGCTCGAAGCGATGGGCTCGGTATTCACCAACAAGTACGCCGAGGGCTATCCGGGCAAGCGCTATTACGGCGGCTGCGAGTTCGCCGACCGGGTGGAGTCGCTGGCGATCGAGCGCGGCAAGAAGCTGTTCGGCGCCGAATACGCCAACGTGCAGCCGCACGCCGGCAGCCAGGCCAACATGGAAGCGTACGCGGCGGTGCTGCAGCCGGGCGACACCATCTTCGGCATGAACCTGTCGCACGGCGGCCACCTCACCCACGGGAGTCCGGTGAATTTTTCCGGCAAGCATTACAAGGTGGTCCCCTACGGCGTCACGCGCGACACCGAGACGATTGACTACGAGGAGCTGGAGCGCATGGCGGTGGAGCAGCGGCCGAAGATGATCATCGCCGGCGGCAGCGCCTATTCGCGCATCATTGATTTTGCGCGTCTGCGCCGCATCTGCGACCAGTCGGGCGCGCTGCTGCTGGTGGACATGGCCCACTTCGCCGGCCTGGTGGCCGGCGGCCAGCATCCCAGCCCGGTGCCGCAGTCCGACATCGTGACTTCCACCGCGCACAAGAGCCTGCGCGGCCCGCGCTCCGGCTTCATCCTGGCGCAGGCGAAGTACGGGCAGGCGATTGACAAGGTGGTTTTCCCCGGCATGCAGGGCGGCCCGCTGGTGCACATGATCGCCGCCAAAGCCGTCTGCTTCCAGGAAGCGATGCAGCCGGAGTTCAAGCAGTACCAGGCGCAGATCGTAGCCAACGCGCGCGCCCTGGCGGCGGCCGTTGCCGGCGAAGGCTTCCGCATCGTCTCCGGCGGCACCGACACGCACCTGCTGCTGGTGGACGTGTTCCGCGAGGGGCTGCTGGGCAAGGCCGCCGAAACCGCTCTGCACGACGCGGGCATCACCCTGAACCGCAACACCATCCCGTTCGAAACCAACTCGCCGTTCAACCCCAGCGGCATTCGCCTCGGCACGCCCGCGGTAACCACGCGCGGAATGAAGGAACCGGAGATGCGCCAGATCGGCATCTGGATCGCCGAAGTGCTGCGCAACCACACCGACCAGGGCCGCATCGCGCGCGTCCGCAAGCAGGTGCTCGATCTGTGCGAGGCATTCCCGCTTTACAGTTGGCGGCTGCGCCCCGTCACGGTGTAAGCCAAAGTCCAACGTCCGAACCTGGAACCTGGAACTTTTCGTGCATATCGCGATTGACGTGCGCCGCCTGGCCGACTTCGGTGTCGGCACTTACATCCGGAACGTGGTACGCACCCTGTTCCGGCTGGACAGCGAAAACCGCTACCTGCTGATCGGCGAGCCGGAAAAGATGGAGGAGCTGGGCGAGCTGCCGGAGAACTTCACGCCGGTGCGCTACACGCGCGGCGACGGGTCGGCCGCCAACCATTTCGGCATCCAGTTCCTGCTGCGCGAACACAAGGTGGACCTGCTGCACGTGCCCCATCGGCGGGTGCCGTTCCTGGTGCCGTGCCCTTACGTCGTCACCGTGCACGACCTGGCGGAGTTCCTGACGCCGGTGGATCGCGGCTTCCGCTACAACGTACGTGTTTACCTGACGCGCAGCGGACTGGTGCGCGCGCGCCGCGTCATCGCGGTTTCGCGCGCCACGCGCCTGGACCTGGCGGAGCTGTTCGGCATTCCGCCGCGCAAGATCGAGGTGATCCACAACGCCATTGATGAGCGCTTCAGCCGGCCCAGCCGCCACGAAGAGAAGAAAAACGTGTTGGAACGCTACGGGGTGAACTATCCGTTCGTTCTCTATGCCGGAAACGTCAAGCCGCAGAAGAACCTGGCGCGGGTGATCGAGGCCTTCGCCGTCCTCAAGGGCGAGTTGCGCGAGCATCCTGTCTACCGCGACCTGAAGCTGATCCTGATCGGCGACGAGATCGGCAAGCACGCCGACCTGCGCCGCTCCGTGGTCAAGACGCGCATGCAGCAGGACGTGCGCTTCCTCGGCTTCGTTCCGCTCGAAACGCTGCGCGTCTTTTATTCTTCGGCCGAAGTGTTCGTGTTTCCGTCGCTGTACGAAGGCTTCGGGTTGCCGCCGCTGGAGGCCATGGCACAAGGCACGCCGGTGGTGGTTTCCAATGTTTCCTCGCTCCCCGAGGTGGTCGGCAACGCCGCGATCCTGGTGAACCCCGACAACGTATTCGACATCGCCCGCGGCGTAAAGCGCGTCCTGCTCGACGTGGAGACCCGTGAACTGCTGCGCGAGCGCGGCCTGGAACACGTGAAACGGTTTTCCTGGGAGCGTTCGGTGGCGCGGGTGTTGGAGATCTACCGCCAGGCGGTGTGACAAATGCGGAATGCGGCCTAGCGCATTAAACTCTTCAGGATCGGATAGGGGTTGATCGGCGTGCCCTGCCACCAGCGCTTTTCCGAACCGACCTTGAAAATAGCGAAGTGCAGGTGCGGCGTGTCCGGCGGCGCGTTTCCGGTGGTTCCCACGTAACCGAGCACGTCGCCTTTCTTGAGCAGCGATCCTTCCTTCAGTCCTTCGGCATAGCGGTCCAGGTGCGCGTAGTAGTAGCAGAACTCCGCCGCGGTGTCGAACTGGTAGACGGTGATTCCACCGCGCTGGCTGATGAACATTTTGGCGACCCGCCCGCTATCCACCGCCAGAACCGGCGTGCCCCGCGGCGCCAGGATGTCCAGGGCTTCGTGGCGCTGCCCGGCGCGCAGCTCCGCGAAATTGTCCAGCAGCCCGGCGGCCTTCAGCCCGGCGATCGGCAGGCCCAGCTCGCGGTTTCGCAGCTTGTCGGAATCGGCCGAAGAGGGGATGGCGCCCGGCTCGAACGGCGGCGGGTGAATCACGCCGAGCTCGGCCTGGGGCGTCGGCCATAGAGCCGGCTCGGGGGAGGAAAGCGCGATTTCGGGCGGCGGCGGCAACCGTTCTTCTGGCCTGGGAAGGACGGCGGACTCCGGCGGCGGCGCGGGCGGCGTCGCCGGCGCCGGCGTCTGCGGCTGACCGCCGGGCGCCGGCGCCTGGACTGCGGGCGT
>JBKKAI010000545.1:0-3231 GCA_046714815.1 Terriglobia bacterium
GCCCGGCATTCAGTCCACTCTTTTCGTGACCTTCTCCCCCGAGCTGGCCGCGCTGGCCCGCGATCATTTCGACAAGTTCGCCTCGCGCGACAGCCAGTTCCACGTGGTCACCTACCCGCGCCTGCTGCGCGACTTGCTGGGAAGCGATCAGCCCGTGGAGACGGTGCGGGATGGCCGGGCACGGTTTATCGGCAAGCTGGCGGGCCTTCCGCCGCGCACGCTGGGTCCGTGGCAAGGCAACCGGACGGCGCTGTTCGATGAGATCCATGCCCATCTGATCGGCGCCGCCCTGCCCGTCCCGATCGGACGCTTTCCCGCCTGTCAGGAACCACGTCTGGGCGACAGGGCTTACCGCGAACGGCGGGAACACGTTTTGGGAAAGGCCGCCGCCGATGCCCTTCTCGACACCGTTCAGATTCTCCGGCGCAGGGAACAGGGAAAACTTGAAGACTTATTTTTTCCGGAGCTGGCGCTGGCCTGGAAGGCGGCGGCGCAACTGGCGCAGGCGGCCACTCCCTCCCCGTCCGCGGAAAAGTTCCTGAACTTCCACTGCATCGCCGTGGACGAAGTCCAGGACCTGACTCCGATCGAGGCGTTCGTGCTGACCGAGCTGGCGGCGCGCACCAAGGCCCGCCGCCGCGATCCGATCTGCTTCCTGGCTGCCGGAGACGAAGCGCAAACGGTGCGGCCCACCGATTTCGAGTGGGGGTGGTTCCATGACTTGTTGCACCATCGGGTCGGCGACCCGGTGGAGTTCAAGCTGGCGATCAATCTGCGCAGCCCGCGCCGCATCGGCGAGCTGGTGAACCGCGTCCGCGATCTATACAGCCAGATACTGAAGCAGGACCGGCCCAGTGGCCTGGCGCCCGCCGAGATTGATTCCGACGCCGGCGACCAGGTCACCTGTTGCGCCACCGTGCCCGGCCCGGAGCTCAACCAGCTTCTGGAAATTCTTTCGGCTCGGGAAGGCCTGGCGATCATATCTCTTTCAGAAACCGTTCCCGAATACATCCCCGAGCCGCTGCGTCCGAGGATTTTCACGGTTTTCGAAGCCAAGGGATTGGACTTCCACTCGGTCTGCATCCTGGACCCCGGCAAACACCTGGAGCGCATCGTGCAGGCGCAGGAGACGGTGCGGCGCGACATGAACGTGGAGCCTTTGAGCAAGCGCCTGATGATTGACCAGTTGCGCGTGGCCATGAGCCGCCCGGCCGAGCGCCTTTACTGGCTGGAGGTTGCGCCCACGGAAGACGTGTTGCGCCAGAGCCTGCGGTTTCTCAACGGCTGGGCGCGCGAGACGTCGGTGTATCCGGTGATTCCCGCGGCCGTGCTGAAATCGCTCGAAGAGGAAATTCTGCCGGTCGAAGAGAGAGTCCGGCTTTGTGAGGAAGACGCGCGGAATTACCTCGAGGTAAAGCCGGAGATGGCCTGGACCCGCGCCCGGCAGGCGGTGGCGTTGCTGGGACAGCCTGGGACCCCCTCGGTCGCCGACGAAAACGTCTTCCGGTCCGCTCATCTGACGCTGGCGCAGATCTCGTTTTGCCTGGCATTCCGCAGAGTGCGCCTCCCGGTTGAACTGGGGCATCCCGATCTGTATGCCGAAGCGGAGCGGCACGCGGCGGTTGCCGGAGAATCAGGCCTGGCAGCCATCTTCGAGAGTATCGGCAGCGTGGAAGGGAGCACTCCGGCGACCCGGCCTTTCGCCCTGACCGGGCTGGCGGCGGCCTTCACTGCCGATGAGAAAGAAATTGAGCCGTGGCTGAAAATCGAAATCGAGAGCAGGATCACGCCTTGGTTGGAGGAAATGGAGTCGGCGCTCAACCAACTGATTCATGCGGACGCCATGCTGGCGCTTCTGCCCCGCCTCTTCCAGATCTTCGGCGTGCTGGATGCGGAGCAACGGATCGCGCGGGTGCGGCTGAAAGCGATTGAGACACTGATGGCTGCGCGGCGGTTTGAAGACGCGCTGCCGCTTCTGTCCGGGATTGGCGAACCGCAGCGGCGCATGCAGGCAGCATGTTTCGAGGGTCTGGGGGAGTTGCGCAAAGCGGCGGAGTTGTACGGCGAGCTGGGCGATTGGAATGCGGCGATGAACATTTGCCGGCGCATCCCCGATCTGGACAAGGCGCTCGAGCTCCTCGGCCGCGTGCCGGATCATCCGGCGGCCGGCGGCCTGCGATGGATTCGCCGCATGCAGGACGCCGCCGCCCAACGTCCCGCCGATTTCCTCAAGAGCGTCACTCCGCAGGAGGCGCAACTTCTCCAGGAAATCCTGGAGCAAAGCCTCGGAGTCACCCGCAAGAAGCGGGCGCCGCGCGGAACCGCGGCCGGCATCTCCGCCGCCAAGTCCGGGGCAAAGTCCAAGGCAGCCGGTTCCAGGAAGCTCAAGGCCCGCGCTTCCCGGCAGCGGGCCTGACCGCCCGCGATTCGTGCCCGCGCTCAGGATTGAATCTCATGACATAGCGTTCATTGGTCAAATCGAAAACACGACGATCTGCGAGGTGATCGTGCTCCACGGTCCGAACAATTACGGGCTTATCGTGCGCCCGCAACAGGAAGAAGAGGTTGCGATCAGCTGCGGATAGCAACCGTGACAGAGATCTCTCCGTCGAGCCGGCCGTTTGAAAGAAGGAAGGCTTGGTTCAGGTCACCGGGTTTCCGATCGCCGGTTCCCTGCTGTGAGAACGCCGACAAGCACGCCGGCCCCAATTCTTACGCCCGATGAATCGCCTTCACCGCCAACTGTGGTTCGTGCGCGATGATGCTCAGCAGCGCGGCTGCTGGTCCGCTGGGGCGGCGGCGGTCCTGTTCCCAGTTCTGAAGTGTCTTTACGCTGACGCCGATCAAATGCGCAAACTCCGACTGCGAAAGGCTGGTTCGTTCGCGAATCGCTCGGACGCCGGAAGAGCCGATTACAATCCGGCGCGAGGGCTTTTTCTGGCCGCGCAGGATTGCTCCGGCTTCACGGACGCTGCCCATCAGCTCCTCAAACATCTGCTTTTTCATCGCCGAACTCCTCTCTGACGACTCTGGCGAGCTGCGAAACTTGTTTCGGAGTCAGGTCCGCCGCCACGTTCTTGGGATACGAATAGAGCAGCAAGATCACGTCTCTTCGTACCGCCCTGTAGTAAATGACCCGTGCGCCGCCGCTCTTGCCTCGTGATCCAACGGCGACGCGAATCTTTCGTATACCGCCACCACCCTTGATGAGAGGGCCGAGCTGTGGATTCG
>JBKKAI010000546.1:0-4747 GCA_046714815.1 Terriglobia bacterium
CTGTAAGGCTGGTGCTGGACATCGGCGTGCAGGCCGCGACGGCGCTGGCGCGCGCCCACGAAGCCGGCATCACCCACCGCGATCTGAAGCCGGAGAACATCCTGCTGCGGCCCGACGGTTACGTCAAAGTGCTCGATTTCGGCCTCGCCAAGCTGAAGGAGCCGGAGCCGCGGGACGGTGGCGGCGCGACCGCCACCGCCGCCACGCGCACCAGCGCCGGAGGCGTGATGGGCACGGCCGCTTATATGTCGCCGGAGCAGGCCCAGGGCCGCGACGTGGACGGCCGCAGCGACATTTTTTCACTGGCGCTGGTGCTGCTGGAGTTCTGGGGGCGCAACCCGTTCCTGCGCTCCACCATTCTCGACACCCTGCACGCCATCGTGCACGACCCGCTGCCCGCGTTCCAGTTTCCTCCCGGCGGCGTCGAATGGGGGCTGGCCCGCGCGCTGGAAAAGGCGCTCGAAAAGGACCCCGACGACCGCTACCAGACAATGAAGGACCTGGCGATTGATCTGCGGCGGCTCCGGCAGGAAAGTGGTTCGGGAAAGACTCCCGCGGTGGCGCCCGCCGCTGGGCCGCCATCCGTTCCGGGGCCGCCGCCGGCGCCGAAGACCCGGCGAGCCGCCCTGTATGGAACGCTGGCGATCGGATCCATCGTGCTGGCAGTCATCGGCGGCCAGGTGTTTCTCCGCCGCAAGGCGCCGTCTCCGACCGCGCCCTTCGAATCCGGATATACACAGTTGACGAATTATACCGGCTCGGCCACCCACCCGGCTCTTTCCCCGGACGGCCGGATGCTGGCGTTTATCCGCAGCGACAGCACCTTTGTCGGCCGCGGCCAGGTCTTTATCAAGCTGCTTCCCGAAGGTGAGCCGTCTCCGCTCACTCGCGACAACATGGCGAAAATGGACCCGGTGTTTTCTCCGGATGGTTCGCGCATTGCCTATACGGCCCTGCCGGGCGGCTGGAACTGGGACACCTGGGTGGTGCCGGTGCTCGGCGGTGAGCCGCGGCAACTGCTGCCGAACGCGTCCGGCCTTACCTGGATCGGATCCGGGAATGGCGACCGCCGTCTGTTGTTTTCAGAAATACGCAAGGGCATCCACATGGCTGTGGTTACGGCCACGGAGAGCCGCGCTCAGGCTCGCGACGTCTACGTCCCGCCGACCGAAACGGGCATGGCCCACCGCTCATACCTTTCTCCGGACCGCCAATGGGCGCTGGTGGCGGAAATGGACTCGACCGGCTGGCTGCCCTGCCGCCTGGTTCCGTTTGATGGCACGAACGAAGGGAAGCCGGTCGGGCCCGCGCCCGCCCAATGTACCAGCGCTTCCTGGTCCCCCGATGGGAAATGGATGTATTTCAGCGCCAACAAGGGCGGCAGCTTTCACCTCTGGCGGCAGCGTTTCCCGGACGGCGTTCCGGAACAGGTCACTTTTGGCGCGACGGAAGAAGAGGGCATCGCGATGGCAGCCGATGGGCGCTCCGTAATCTCGTCAGTCGGTACGCGGCAGAGCGCCATTTGGGTGAATCAGGGCGAGACGGAGCGCCAGGTTTCTTCCGAAGGGTACGCTTACCTGCCCTCTTTTTCCAGCGATGGGAAAATCCTCTATTACCTGCTTCGTTCCGGCGACTCGCGGCATTTTGTGAGCGGCGAGCTGTGGATGGTGGAGCTGGATTCGGGCCGGCGGGAACGGCTGCTCCCCGGCTTCTTGATGGCCCACTATGACATCTCGTTCGACGGTGAGAAGGTTCTATTCGCCGTGAACGACGGCTCCGGCAGGTTCGTTTTGTGGCTTGCGTCGCTGGATCGGCGGTTTTCGCCACGAAGGCTGATTGTCGCCGATTCCGACCGGGTCTATCTCGCCGCCGGCCGCTTTTTCTTTCTGATAAATGAGGGTAAATCGAAGTTTCTGTATCGCATGAACGAGGACGGCTCCGACAGGCAGAAGGTAATCCCCGAATCGGTGATCTACCTGATGAGCGCGTCGCCCGACGGACAGTGGATCGCGGCTTGGGTACCCGCCTGGGAAAAAGCCAGGAACGCGGTGGTGGCTTTCTCGATCAGCGGCGCCGCGCCCGTGCTCATCTGCGATGGCTGCGCCGGGGGCGGCGGACCGGCCCGCGGACACACACCGCCGGTGGCGAGATGGTCACCCGACGGTCAATTCCTGTATGTATCGTTCGTGGCATCAGCGGGCATGGGCGGTCCTGCAAAGACAGTGGCCATCCCGCTCCGTCCTGGGCAAGTATTTCCCAAGCTTCCGGCCGGCGGCCTTCGGTCGGAGGAGGAGGCAAAGGCGCTGCCGGGCGCGGTGGTGATCGAGCGAGTCGGCGCCTTCGCCGGCCCGACCCCCGCGATTTACGCGTATACGCAGTTGACCACCCACCGCAACCTGTATCGAATACCGATCAAGGATTGACGGTTGGCGCAGACATTCCTGCCTGTGCCGTCCGGCCGGCACAGGCAGGAATGCCTGTGCTACTGTCAGCGCCAGGCGATGAGGCCGGTCGCGCCCATGTGCTGGGCGTGGGGATGCGATGGAACGGCGCGCGCGGTGTAGCCGTGCAGGCCGCTGCGCTCGCAGGGAATGACCCCGGTGTAGTAATGCACGCCGTCATCGCTGGACTGCCAGGTCATCGGCACCGTGCGCGCATCGGTGATTTCCCGCTCGGGATTAAGGGGGCCGTAATAAAGCTCGACGCTCACGTCTTTCGGCTCCACGGCGCCCAGACGCAGCTTGGCCTGCACTTCCAGCCCCTGCCCCACCGACGGGGAGCGGTCCGGCGCGGCGAGGCTCTCGATGCGGACCTCGCGCCAGTGTTTCTGAATGGTTTGCTTCCAGCGGCCGAGCTGCTTGGCATGTTCGAGATTGTTCTCCGTCATCTGCGCCGCGAACCGCGCCGTCGGGATGTAAAAGCGCTCGGCGTATTCGTTCAGCATGCGGTTGGTGCTGAACTGCGGGCAGAGCAGGCGCATGGAGTTCTTCACCTTGGCGATCCAGCCGCGCGGCAGGCCGTCTTCGTCGCGGCGGTAGAACAACGGCACAACTTCGTTCTCCAGCATGTTGTAGAGCGCGTTGGATTCCACCGCGTCCTGGTAGCCGACATCCTGGTATTCCTCGCCGACGCCGATGGCCCAGCCGGTGTCGGGCCGGTAGCCCTCGCACCACCAGCCGTCCAGGACGCTGAGGTTCAGGCCGCCGTTGGCCAGCACCTTCATGCCGCTGGTGCCGCTGGCTTCCATCGGCCGCCGCGGGTTGTTGAGCCACACGTCCACGCCATGCACCAGGTAGCGCGCTACGTGCAGGTCATAGTCTTCCACGAACACCATGTGGCGGCGAAGGTCCTCCTGCTGGCAAAAGGTGTAAATCTGCTTGATCAGCTCCTTGCCCTCGTTGTCCTTGGGGTGCGCCTTGCCGGCGAACACCATCTGCACCGGGGCGGCGCGGTTCAGAACGATCTTCTTGAGCCGCTCGATGTCCCGCAGCAGCAGCGTTCCGCGCTTGTAGGTGGCGAAGCGCCGGGCGAAACCGATGGTCAGCGCGCGCGTATCGAGCACCCCGCGCGCCTTGTGCAGCTCCGATTGCGAGACCCCGCGGCGCTCCATTTGCGCCACCATGCGCCGGCGCACAACGGAAACCATGCGCTCGCGACGCCGCTCGTGCGTGGCCCAGAGCTCTTCGTCGGGAATTTCCGCCACCTTCTCCCAGACCCAGTAGTCGGCCGGCTTGCTCCACCATTCCGGCCCGAGGTAGCGGTCGAACAGCGTGGCCATCTCATTGGAGACCCAGGAGCGGATGTGGATGCCATTGGTGATGCTGGTGATGGGGACCTCCGGCGCCGGTATGTTGGGCATGTACTTCTGAAACAGCACCCGGGAAACCTCCCCGTGCAACTGGCTCACGCCGTTCGCATACGTGCTGGTGCGCAGGGCCAGTGCGGCCATGTTGAAGGCTTCGTGCGGGTCGGACGCGTTCCCGCGGCCCAGCGCCAGGAACTCGTCGCGGGAGATGCGCACGGCCCGCATGTAATCCCCAAAATACTTGTCCAGCATGTCCGGTGTGAAAACGTCGAATCCGGCGGGCACCGGTGTGTGAGTGGTGAAAACGGCGCCGGCCCGCGCCGCCTCCAGCGCCTCGTGGAACGAGACGCCGTGTTCCTCCATATAGCCGCGGATGCGCTCCAGGCCCAGGAAGGCGGAATGGCCTTCGTTCATGTGGCACACCGAGGGCTGGATGCCGGCCGCGCGCAGCGCGCGCAGGCCCCCCATGCCCAGCACGATTTCCTGCCGGATGCGCATCTCGCGGTCGCCGCCGTAGAGCTGGTCGGTGACGTCCTGCAACTCGCGGGGATTCTCCGGGATATTGGTGTCCATCATGTAGAGCGGCACACGGCCCACCTGCGCCTTCCACACCTTGATCTTGACCGGCGTGCCGGCCATCATCACTTCCACGTACAGCGGCTGGCCTTGCGGCGTGAGGACCGGCTGCACCGGCAGATTGTAAAAATCATTGGCCGGATAGCGTTCCTGCTGCCATCCGTCCGGCGTCAGGTACTGGCGGAAATAGCCCTGTTGATAGAGCAGCCCGACGCCCACCAGCGGGATTCCGAGATCGCTGGCCGTTTTAAGGTGATCGCCGGAAAGAACGCCCAGGCCGCCGGAGTAAATGGGAAGCGACTCGGCCAGGCCGAACTCGGCGGAGAAATACGCGATCACCGGGTGTTCCCGGCCGTGCATCCGGTC
>JBKKAI010000547.1:0-7292 GCA_046714815.1 Terriglobia bacterium
ACCAGAGCCGTCAAAATTCATGAATAATCCGGGTTAGCGATCATTCCCACATAGCGACGGTAGATCAGCACTTGAAGCGAATAATCCGGGCCTAACCGGGGCTAACCGCATTGTTCGCACCCGCCGCTTGCGTCCGGGAGGCGACTAGCCTAGTATGGACTGCAAACGATGACCGTCGAAGAGGAACTCAGCAGTCTTGAGGACTCAATCCGCAGGTTGAAGATTGAGTACGAGATCTACTTCAACGGGGGCAAGGACCGCCCGCCGAACGACCTGCAGTGGAAGGTGGAATCCGTCATCAAGAAGTACAGCGAAGCGCAAAAGCTTTCCTTCGCGCAGCGCTTCAAATTCAACTCGCTGGTGCAGCGCTTCGCCGTCTACAACGACATGTGGCGGCAAAAGCTAAAATATAAGGAGGAGGGCCGTGACCCGCGGCGCCCGCGCGAGGAGCCGCGTGCGGAAACACCCGCGCCCGGCAACTTCAAGGTGCAGTGGCACGACCCCGAGCAGGAACAAGAGAAAGTGGAGAAGCTGTTCCTGGCCCTGGTGGAGGCCAAGAAAAAAGCCGGCGAAACCACCGAGGCCCTGCCGCTCGACAGCTTCAGGCGTTTCGTCAAGCAGAAGACTGAGCAGCTCAAGAAGGAGCTGGGCTGCCACAGCGTCGAGTATGCCGTGGAAGTCGAAAACGGCCAGGTGCGCCTTAAGGCCAAGGGCGGCGGCTGAGCTTAATCCCCCTTTTAGAACCATGTCCAGAATTTCGCGTGCTCTTCTGAGCGTAACAGACAAGCGCGGCCTGCCGGACTTCGCCCGCGGACTGGCCGGCCTGGGGGTCGAACTGGTTTCCACCGGCGGCACCGCGCGGCTGCTGCGTTCGAGCGGTGTCGCGGCCACCGACGTGGCCGAGGTGACCGGCTTCCCCGAGATGCTGGATGGCCGGGTGAAGACGCTGCACCCGGCGGTGCACGGCGGGCTGCTGGCGCGCCGCGACAACCCCGAGCACATGGCCGCGCTGGCGCGCCACAACATCCGGCCGATGGACCTAGTGGTGGTCAACCTCTACCAGTTCGAGCTGGCCGCGGCGCGGCCCGGCGCCACGCTCGAGGAGTTGGTCGAGAACATTGATATCGGCGGGCCGTCCATGATCCGGTCGGCGGCCAAAAACTTTCGCGACGTGGCCGTGGTGGTTTCTCCCGACGACTATCCGGAAGTGCTCGCCGAGCTCGAACGTGGCGCGGGCAGCCTGTCGCTCGAAACACGCTGGCGGCTGGCGCAGCGCGCCTTCGCGGCCACCGGCGCGTACGACTCCGCCATCGCCGCTACCCTGGGACGCATCCGTGATCCATCCGCGGAGGCCACGCTCGCCGTGGCCCCGCACGGCGCATTTCCCGATTCGCAGACGATCTCACTGCGCAAGAGGATGGACCTGCGCTACGGCGAAAACCCGCACCAGCAGGCCGCGCTGTACTCGGCCGGCGACGGTTCGCCGGCCGGCATCGCCGGCGCCCGGCAGCTTCAGGGTAAGGAGCTTTCCTACAACAACCTGGTGGACCTCGATGCCGCCTGGGAGCTGGTCAACGAATTCTCCGAGATCGCGGCGGTCATCATCAAACATACCAACCCGTGCGGCGCCGCCACCGGCGAGCCCGGCGGGTTACCCGCGCTCGCCGATGTCTACCGGAAGGCCTTCGCCACCGACCCGGTTTCGGCCTTCGGAGGCGTGCTCGGCTTCAACCGCGAGCTCGATTCCGAAACAGCCGCCGAGATCGCGAAGACGTTTGTCGAGGCCGTGATCGCTCCCGGGTACAGCGCCGCGGCGCTCGAGCGCCTGGCGGCCCGAAAGAATGTCCGGCTGCTCGAAATGGTGGATTACGGCCGCATCCGCGACGAGGTCCAATGGAAGCGCATCAGCGGCGGCGTCCTGATGCAGACCAAAGACAGCCAGGCGCTCGATCCCGGCGCGCTGCGCGTGGTCACCGAACGCGCCCCCACCGCCGAAGAGATGCGCGCGTTGCTGTTCGCCTGGAAGATTGCCAAGCACGTCAAGTCCAACGCCATCGTTTACGCGCGCGAGGGGCAATTAGTGGGAGTCGGCGCCGGGCAGATGAGCCGCGTGGATTCGGTGAAGATCGGCGCCTCGAAGGCTGTGCTGCCGCTGGCCGGGACGGTGCTGGCTTCCGACGCGTTTTTTCCCTTTTCCGACGGAGTCGAGGAAGCGGCCCACGCCGGCATCACCGCCGTGATCCAGCCCGGCGGCTCGGTGCGCGACAACGAAGTGATCGCCGCCGCCGATCGCCTGCACCTGGCCATGGTCTTCACCGGCATCCGCCACTTCCGCCATTGATAAGCATCACTTTGTCGAAGATTATCCCAGCGGAATGAGCGGCGATTCCGGCAATAACGGCTTGAAAGTATCGAGGAGCACCGTCTTCCCCAGCCCCCTTATCCAGTCAGCACCGGGTTCTGCAAGAACGGAAAGGGTTGTCAATCTTCTTCGGCTGCTGCGGTAGCTTCACCTTCGGCACAGGAACTGGTGGGACTGGTGGAGCTGGGTGGAGCTCGGTGGAGCTGTGCAGCCGGGGCGGCCGTTCAAAGCCCACGGGTTAAATGTTATACTGAAGCGGCTTTTTTTCGACGACTGACCAAGGTCCAAGGCATCCGGAGAGGAGCGCTGTTCCCATGCCCGTCCAACGAACCGAAAAGATCTGGCACAACGGCAAGTTCATCCCCTGGGAGGACGCGCGCATTCACGTCCTGTCCCACGTGGTGAACTATGGCTCCTCCCTGTTCGAAGGCATCCGCTGCTACGACACGCCCTCCGGCGCGGCGATCTTCCGGCTGAAGGAGCACACCGACCGGCTGTTCAACTCCTGCAAGATTTATCGCATAGAAGTCCCGTTTTCGCGGGGACAGGTGATGGAGGCCATGCTGGAGCTGGTGCGCATCAACCATAACGGCGCGTGCTACCTGCGCCCCATCGTGCTGCGCGGCCTGGGCGACATGGGCGTGCACGCCGGCAACTGCCCGGTGGAGGTGTACATCGCCACCTGGGAATGGGGCAAGTACCTGGGCAAGGACGCGCTGGATGCCGGTGTGGATGTCTGCATCAGTTCCTGGACGCGGTTTGCGCCCAACACCCTGCCGGCGATGGCCAAGTCCTCGGCCAATTACATGAACTCGCAGTTGATCCGCATGGAGGCGATCGCCAACGGCTATGCCGAGGGAATCGCGCTCGATGTGAGCGGCTACGTCAGCGAAGGCAGCGGCCAGAACCTGTTCGTGGTGAAGGACGGTATGCTGTACACACCCCCGATCGGCTCGTCGGTGTTGCCCGGCATCACCCGCGACACCGTAATCCGATTGGCGCGCGACCTCGACTTGCCCGTGGCCGAGCAGGCCATCGCCCGCGAGGCGCTCTACATCTGCGACGAGCTGTTTTTCTGCGGCACCGCCGCTGAGATCACCCCGATCCGTTCGGTGGACAAGATCACCGTCGGCGCCGGGAAGCGCGGCCCCGTTACCCGCGCGCTGCAGGAAGCGTTTTTCGGCGTGATCGAAGGGCGTACCGAGGACCGCCACGGCTGGCTCTCACCGATCAACGTAAAGCAACCGGCTGGCGCCGCTCACTGAGAACCCTTCTCCGGTTGAAACCGGAGAATAGGGCCCCCCGGCTCTCGCGTTGAGAAAGAGGCGGAATGAAGGAAGTACGCCAACCGGGATCCTTCGCCGCTTTCGGCTCTCCGGAGCATTTCTCAGACCTCTGCCAGCGGGTCGAAAGGATAGAACTCCTGTTACAGGACGTGCTCAGAGAGATCAAGAAGGTTCAGGAGCGGAGAACAAGCATCTGGGCGCCCATCGAATCTCTCGAGCCCGATCCTTACGAAGTTATTCGTCCCTTCGCAATACTGGTTCGCGGTGGAGACGAAGGGTTTGAGGCATCCTTTCTTGATGCTGGTGTTTACGCGTCAGGGGACAACGAGGAAGAGGCAATTCATAACCTGAAAGCGTCCGTTCTGGACGCCTATGACCGGCTCGAACAACTGACCGATGTTGAACTTGGACCGGGCCCAGCCAGGCAAAAGCGTACACTCAGCCTTCATATCCGCCGTAAGGCGCAGTTGTAAGGCCTTATCCTGAATCGCAATCCGTCTTTCGGGAGGAGTTCGAGTGTTCAACCAGCGACACGCCGAGGCGATTGCGAAAAAGCTGGGATGCACGACCAGAGAGGGCAGGGCCCACAGATATGCAGAAGTGCGTGAGGCCGGCAAACTCATCGCGTCCTTTGGCATAAGGAGAGGGTCGAGAGAACTGCCGCACGGTCATCTTCCCAGTGAGCTTCATGTGACCCAAAAACAATGTCGGCAGATTCATGAGTGCACGATCAGCCGTGGCGGTGATGTTGCTTTGCTTCGCGAAAAAGGGATGATCTGACGAAGTTGTCAATTGGGGCCTGACGCTCAGCGGTGCTTACCGGTTGTAGATTTTTACGCGGAAGAGCGGCTTGCTCTTTTCCGCGGCTTCCATCTCGTAGACCTGCGCGGTCCTGGCCGGGTCGTAATCCCGCCACAGCCAGGTGAGCGCTTCGGGCAACTCGGCGTTGCCGTGCGCCGTGCTGTGCGTCCCGCCGCCGAAGCTGAAGCGGAAATCGTAGCCCTTCATCTTCAGCGAATTGGCCATCTGGATGTTTTGCAACGGCCAACTGCCGTGGTCGTTCTCCAGGTCCTCGGAGCCGTCGTCCAGCCACACGCGGATGTTGCGCTTCGGCTCCTTGCGGATCTTGAACGGGTAGACGTTGCCGCCTTCGATATTCTCCTTCAGGTCGGGCTGGCCGAAACGCCACTGGATGCTGGTGAAACTGCCGATGCGGGAAAGCACGCGGCTGAACTGGTCCGGCTGCTGCCAGGCGGCGTTGAAAGCGCAGATGCCGCCCGATGACTGGCCGGCGATGCCGCGGCTGTAACTGTCGCGGCGAATGTTGTACTTCGCCTGCACGTCGGCCAGGATCTCGTCGCGCAGGAAACGGGGATAGCGATCGTTGACCGTATCGTACTCGATGCTGCGCATCCGGCGGTCGCCGATCATGCCCGGCGAGATCAGCACGTGAATCATCACCGGGATCTTTTTCTGGTGGATCAGGTTGTCGGTGACGTTCAACAGGCGGGGCGCGCCGTCGCGGCTGGTGAAGCCCTGGCCGTCCTGCCACACCATCAGGGCCGCCGGCGTCCCCGGATCATATTGCGCCGGCACATAAATCCAGTAATCGCTGGCCATGCCGTCATAGATTTTGCTGGTGTGGACAATTTTTTCCGACAGGTTGCCCTGCGGCGTGCCGGACTTCGAGTAGGAATCAGGCCCGTAGGCCGGGACGTCATTGCGCCCGCCCATCCGCGCGCCGTTCACCATGTAATGGAAGGCGTGTGCGGCGCCGGTGCGCAGCCTGCCGGTGAGAAACCAGATGTTGCTGCCCGGCAGGCGCTTCATCGCGCCCAGCGGCTGGTCGTCCACCACCAGCGCCGGCGCCGCCTCGGACTCGACCGCCCAGATGAAGTCCGGTCCTTCGCCGAGCACGGCGCTGCCTTTCTGGATTTCGGCCGCCCCCAGAGTGCCGGCCAGCGCTTCGCGAAACGCCGGCGCATCCGGTTGTTTGCGGGCCATTTCAAGAAGCTGCGGCGCGGCCAATTTCTGGGCGGCCGCGGGGCCGCAGAGAGTGAGACTCAAGAACGCCAGGAGAAGAAGTTTTTTGGTCATTGCTGTAGCAGGAGCACCCAGTCACCCGGGCCGGGGGATTTCATTTCCGCCGCCGCCTGCGCTTTGTGGCGCCGGCCGTTATGGGGATCAATCCAGGCCGCGTTCCACCGGCCGCGAAATTTTGTGAGGTCCAGTTTTACCACAGGATTGTCGGGCAGGTAAAGCAGCGCGAACTCGCCGGATTCCGAGCGGGCGGGCATGATGTAGCGGCGGAACTCGGGGTCCTCCGGCTCTTCCCCAAGCAGCGAGCGGTCGGGGCGCAGTTTCCACCACGCGAGCGATTCGAACACTTCGCGCAACACCGTCATCTGGCGCGCGCCGGGAAAATCCAGGGACTCGTGCCAGGGCTGGGCCACGCCGGAGCGCGGATGGTCGAGCGGCACTTCCGCCCGCCGCGACCAGAACCAGACGCCGTGCGCCCCGTAACTGACGCCGGCCGGCGGCGCCGCCAGCAGGCTGTACCAGGCCGCGCGGCGCACCTGCGCGTCGGTGATCACCTGGCGCGTGTGGTAATCGAGGTGGCCCTCGTAGTTGATTTCGCCGTCCATCACCGGGCGCGCCGGCTGCATCTTCCAATCCGCCGCGCCGCCCTGGGTGGCGTTCCAGCGCCACTTCCTCGCATCGTTGCCGTGCCCGCTCTGGTACAGGAAAAAGTCGAGCCAGGGCTCATCGCGAAACTCCGCCCAGGGCGATTGCATGCCGCGCGGGTGCAGCGTCACCGGACGGCGCGCGTGCCGCGCCGGGAAAACCGCCCGGCCGATCTCTTTCCAGCGCCCGGCTTTCTCGCCGCGATAATCGCCGTCGCCGCCCAGGAACCAGATCACGTGGTGCGCGCCGTACCGCGCCACCATGTACCGCGCCAGCAGGATCGCCTGGCTGGTGGACAGCGATTCACCGGGACTTTCCTTCTCTTTCGAGGTCAGCGCCCACAACAGCACCGGCGCCGCCACCAGGCCGTGATCGTTGACCGCATCCACTTTTTCGTCCATGCGCTCGAAGAAGGCGGGGTTGATTCGTATCGCTTCGGCGCCGGTGAAAGCCACCTGCCCACGCTCGTCCTGCCTGCCGGCGCGCCACTGCGTCATGACGAACTGCGCCGCGGTAAACTTTTTCCGGGCGCGGCCGGCCAGGTATTGCCGCCACTCCTGGCGGGTGGAGAGAAGCGCGCCGTTCCAGACGGTGTCGGAAAGAAAGAACCACGGCCGTCCGCCGGCATTCATGAAGTGGCGCCGGTTCGACGAAAGGCGCGGCGCGCCGTGGCGATACAGCTCATT
This sequence comes from Terriglobia bacterium, assembly GCA_046714815.1. Classification (GTDB taxonomy): domain Bacteria; phylum Acidobacteriota; class Terriglobia; order JAJPHL01; family JAPKYU01; genus JBKKAI01. The sequence continues at coordinate 7,020 of JBKKAI010000547.1, forward strand.
GCGCCCGCGGTACGGCTGCACGCGAAAGCTTCCGGACTTCTGGTGGAAGCCGCTCTCGGTGGCGTCAGGCCACAGCGTGCGCCAGCGGTAGCTTCCGGTTTGTTCCGGCGAGTAGCGCACCTTCCAGCGGCGGCCGCCGTCCCAGAATGCCAAGGCTTCCTGCTGGGCGCCGCCTGGGATCACAAACTCGACCGCCAGCTCGACCTCGAGCGGGTTTGGATGCTCGTTCGCCGCGGTGAAGGTGAGCTCGAAGCGCCCGTGTTGATGCACCAC
>JBKKAI010000548.1:0-3642 GCA_046714815.1 Terriglobia bacterium
GCTCTGGACCAGGCGGGGCAGCTCGTAAACGTAGTCAATCGTGACGACATGCGCGCGGTCAAACCCGGCCGGCCCATATTCGCGCCGCCGGTCCTTGTAATAGCCGATGAAGGTCCCGTCGGTGTCCACATCGTCCATGGCCTTCGACCAACTGTAATTGAAATTGCCGGTCAGGCCGCGGCCAAACCGCCGGCTCACGCGGAGCTGCAGGGCGTTGTAATTGCTGACGGCGCCGAATTCGGTGAAGTTGACGTTGGTGAAGCCACGGTAGGGGCGCAGCGCGTTCTGCGTACCGTTGACCGAGGCCAGCACACCGGGCCGCAACGTGGTGCCGAGCTCGAGTTGGTTCAAGTCGCGGCGATACTGCAGGTAGCGGCCCAGGTTCCCGACGTAGGAAACGTCCAGCGAGACCTGCCTTCCCAGCTCGCGTTGCACTCCGAACGACCAGGAATAGACCGTGGGGATCTGGCCCTGGCTGTCGAAAGTGGACAAGCTGACCGGGAAGCGTGTTCCGCCGGCGATCAGCGCCGGAGAAAGCTGGTCAATGTTGCCGGAATAGACGGAGGGGTTATAGGTCAGCGGCGGGTTCCCGAGCCCGTCGAAATTGTTGATGTTCTGCCGAATCCGCTCATAGAAGATTCCGCCGCCGCCGCGGATCGAGGTTTTGCCGTCCCCACGAGGGTCGTAGGCAATACCGAAGCGCGGGCTGAAATTGTTATACCGGTGCCGGGCGAACCCCTTGGGAATGCCTTTGTTCTCTTCGATCAGCCCGTTGAACGGATCGCCGGAGCCTGGGATGATGCTGCCCTGGCGCACACCGGCCCGGGTGTCAATCTGCACGGCGCGCGAGGCATCGTACCGCGACGGATCGAAATAATTCTGCAGGAACTCGCCATGCGTATAGGTGGGGCCCAGGTAGGCCCAGCGCAAGCCATACTCGAGCGTGAGCTTCCGGTTCAGCTTCCAACTGTCCTGGCCATAAAACTCGTACCCAAAGAAACGGAACGCGCCGTAAAAGCGGCCGTTCGACTGGTTCGCGCTCAGGTAATTGCCGAGCAGCATGTTGGCGAAAGTGTTGCCGGTGTCACGGGCATTTTCCGGATTGGAGCCGAAGTTGATGTTGGTGACGTCGGTCCAGGAAGGCTGCTGGCCGTTGTCATTCCGGTTGAAGAAGACACCCATCTTGAGGGTGTGGGCGCCGCGCGTCAGCGCGAAGTTGTCGGTCCAGGCGAACTGTTTGGCGTCGCTGGCCCAGCCGGCGGGGAAACCGGCGTAGTTGCAAGTGCCCACGCCGCAGTTGAAGCGCGGAAACCGGTTGCGAAGGTTCGACGCCGGATAGAGCTCCTGGAAGGTGAAGCCCAGCTTGGCGCGGTCATACTGGTCGGCGTTGGCGCCCGACTTTACGTCCACCACCTGCGTCAGCCGGTTGTAACCGAAGATGAACTCGTTGGTCGCTCGGGGCGAAATCACGCTCACCAGGTTCCACGACCAGCTCGAGCCGGGCTTCTTGCGGAATTGCGGGAAGATGGGCGAGGGGAGCGTGGCGAAAATTCCCAGGTCCTGGGTTTCGCTCTGTGAGTCGTCGGCCCAGCGCCAGAAAAAGTTCATCTTCGAGCTGATGGCCCAGTCCACACGGGCCACCTTGCCGTCTTTTCCAAACCCGTATTGCTGCTGGTATGGAAAGCGCACCAGCTCCGGCACGTTAGGCGTGCCCGGCGCGCCGCTCACGTCGAAGAAGCTCATGGCTTTCAAGAACGCCGGCGCGCTGCGGCTCCACTCCGAGCGCGGGATGATATTGCCTGCGTAGGGCTCGCCGCCGATGATGCGGCCGCCGGTTTCGCGCACCACCGTGCCGGGCCGGAACACCTGCCCCACCCGGAAGTCGGTGGGCGTTCCGTCGGCGCGGAGCAGCGGCTGATCGCGGTACAGCCGGCTGAGATTGCCGGTCAGCAGGTCCGGATGCGGGAGATCCACGAAGGTGCCGCCGATCGGGCGCGTGGCCCGCGTGCCTTCATAGTTGAAAAAGAAAAACATCCGCTTGTCGGTGCGAGTGGAAACTTTGGGCAGCAGGATCGGCCCGCCCAGGTTGCCGCCGAACTGGTTGAACCGCAGCTTCTGCGTCGTGCCGGTGCGGTCAAACGGCGTCCGGGCGTCGAAGTAGTTATTCCGCAGAAACTCATACGCGGCGCCGTGGAAATCCCTGCCGCCGCTCTTGGTGTTGATGGCGATCAGGATGCCGGGGTTGCGCCCATACTCGGCGTTGAAGGTGCTGGTCTGCACCTTGAACTCGCCCACCGAGTCCAGGCTGATCTGCGTGAACTGCCCGTCGTTGGCGCCCACGTCGGTGTTGATCGTTCCGTCGAGGAAGACGTTGTTGTTGCTTCCGCGCAGGCCGTTGACGTTGAACGCATCGGTGTTGTTGAACGCCAGGCGGAAGTCGGAGCGGTCGTTCGAGACCACGCCGGGCAGCGTCCGCATCAGGGACTGGAAGTCGCGGCCGTTCAGGCTCAGTTCAGTGACCTGCCGCGAGGCGACGATGAATGACTTGTTTGCCGTGGAGGTCTCGACCAGCGGCACAACCGCCTCGACGGTGATGGACTCGGTCGTCTGGCCAACCTGAATCGTGAGCGCGCCCAGATCCATGATCTGGTTCTGGTCGAGCGTCAGGCCGGTATGCTCCAGCGCTTTGAATCCGGGCACCTCGGAGCGGACCGTATATTTTCCCGGCAGCAGAGTGCGCAGGTAGAAGTGGCCGTCGGTTCCGGTGGTGGTCTCGCGCACCACCAGTTGCTTCGCTTCATCGGTGGCGGAGATTCTGGCGTTGGCGACGACGGCGCCCTGCTGGTCCACCAGGATGCCCTGGATGGTGCCGGTCTGTGCCCACGCGGCGCCGGCCATCAGAAACACGGTTATCACAAGAAGTCGAAGATTCGTCACGGCCACCTCCAAGGCCGTCCAGTATACACCGCGTGGCACAGGCATTCCTGCCTGTGCGGTGCAAACCGCTCTCGTGTCATTCCGAGGTCGCCGCGGCCGACAAAAAGCGTCGTCCCTCGGAATGACAGCCTGCCCCACATCCCCTTAGATGCGGCCGGGCTTTTCTTTCGCGGGTGGGCGTGTTAGAACGGAATTCGGCGCCGGACTTTGGACTTTGGACTCATCTACGACTGGAACGCCCAGGGAAGCAGCCCCATCCCCGGCGGACGCCCGGTGCGCCTCTGCGACGAGACGCTGCGCGATGGGTTGCAGTCGCCTTCGGTCCGCGATCCTTCCATCGAGCAGAAGCTTCGCATCCTCCACCTGATGGAGGAACTGAAGATTGACACACTCGACCTGGGGCTGCCCGGGGCCGGGCCGCGCGCGCGCGCCGACGTCGAGCGGCTGGCGCGCGAGATCGTGGACCGGCGCATGAACATCACCGCGTACTGCGCGGCGCGCACGGTGGAGGCCGACATCCGCCCGATTGCCGAGGTGACGCAGCGGACCGGCCTCGAGATCGAAGCGGCCACGTTCCTCGGATCAAGCCCGGTGCGGCGCTTCGCCGAGGATTGGACGCTCGATTTCCTGCTGGAAACCACGGAGCGGGCGGTGCGCTTCGCGCGCTCGCTCGGTGTGCCGGTGATGTACGTCACCGAGGACACC
>JBKKAI010000549.1:0-12817 GCA_046714815.1 Terriglobia bacterium
GCGACGATCTGCCGGATCACCTCGCTCATTCGCAGCAGCGACCCGCTTTCCAGGCCCTTGGTGGCGCTGACCAGGCGCATCTGCGGAGCAAGATGGGGAAGCATCTGCCGGTACAAGTCGCGGCAGGCATGGGAAGGCATCACCGTCAGGACCGTCGCCGCCCCGGAGAGAGCTTCGGCCAGGTCGCTGGTGGCGGAAATGTTATCCGGCAGGCGCGCTCCGGGAAGAAAAACCTGGTTTTCGCGGCCGCGCCGGATCGCTTCACACAGCTCGGGGCGGCGCACCCAGAGCGTGACGGGGCGCGAATCACGGGCCAGGACGATGGCCAGGGCCGTTCCCCAGCTTCCCGCGCCGATCACCGCGGTTTTGTTCATTCAGCGCCGTTTCATTCAGCTTCGCCGCAGGCCCGGCAAGGCCAACTGGCGCTCGGTTCCCGCCCACAGGCGCGCGATGTTGGAATGATGACGCCCGATGATGAGAAGGGCGGAAGCCAATGCGCCCGCCGTAATCTGCCACGGGGTGGAATCGAGCGCCAGCGTGAACAGTGGAAACGCCGCGACGGCCAGAATCGAGCCGAGAGAGATATAGCGAAAAATGGCGACGGCCACGGCGAAGACCAGCAGAGCGAGCAGGATGGACCGCGGCGCAAGCGCGAGAAAGACCCCGAGCGCCGTGGCCACGCCCTTCCCGCCGCGGAACCGCAGGTAGACGGGAAAAATATGTCCCACGATGGCCGCAAAAGCGGCGGCGGCCATCGGTCCGGGCGCGCGCGATGTCAGCCAGGCCACGCCCACCACCGCCAGAAATCCCTTGGCGAAGTCCAGGGCCAGAGTGACCAGTCCGGCGGCCAGTCCGGCGCGGCGCATCACGTTGGTGGCGCCGATGTTGCCGCTGCCTTCCAGTCGAATGTCGCGGCCGGAGCGGAGGCGATAGAGAACGTAGCCGAACGGAATCGCTCCCAGCAAGTAGGCGCCCGCCACGCCGAGCAAAGATGCCGGCTGCATCGCTCAGGCCTCCTCCAGCGGAAACGAATGGAGTCGAGTGTATTCCGGGCCGCGCGGCGAAGTGCGGCTCAGGTAAAGAAAGAACTCGCCGGCCGAGATCCGGCCGAACTCCCGCTCGCGATGCGCCTCGAGAAGCTCCCAGAGACGGGACGCAGGCAGCGCGAATCCGCCGCTGTCTTTGATGCGCCCCAGGGTCAGGTGCGGAGAAAACGGCCGGCTCTCGCGTTCGATTCCCAGCGGCACGAGCGCGCTCTCGATTGCGCCGGCGAGCAGACCGAGGTCGGGCGGAGCCTCCACGCCGGCCCACAGAACGCGCGGGCGAACCCGGAGCACAACGCTCCGGGCTCGCCGCTGGTCGGGGAAGCAGCCGAAGCTGCGAAAGGCCACCTGGAGAGGGCCGGACGAACCGGGAGCGCAACGCTCCGGGTTCGAACCGGGAGCGCAACGCTCCGGGTTCGCCCGCACCGCCGCCAACGCGTCCACCACCGCGGGAAGCTTTTCCTCGCGCTGCTCTCCGATGAACTTCAGCGTCAGGTGGAGCGACTCCGCTTTCGCCCAGCGCACACCCGCGCTGCGCCCGAACTCGGAGCGCTCCAACTCCGCCAGGAACTCCGCCAGGCTCCCTCGCACCGCCTCATTCAGATCGAGAGCGACGAAAAGTCTCATGGCATGATTCTTAACCGCAGCGCGTCGAGTGCCGATTGCGACGCCTGCAGGCGGATACGGTCGCGCGTTCCGGGGTAGCGCTTCTCGATGACTTCGGCCGGGCGGCCCGCCTCGGCCAGCGCCATGTAAACCAGGCCCACCGGCTTCTCGGCGGTTCCCCCGGACGGCCCGGCGACCCCGGTGACGCTGAGAGCGAAGTCGGCCCCGAAGCGCCGCCGCGCCGATTCCGCCATGATGCGGGCCGTTTCGCCGCTGACGGCGCCGCACGACTCAATCACCGCCGCCGGCACGTCCAGCCAGCGGCTCTTTGCCTGGTTGTCGTAAGCCACCAGCCCGCCCAGGAAATAGCGAGAGCTGCCCGGAACGCGCGTCAGCCGTTCGGCGAGCAGGCCGCCGGTGCAGCTTTCCGCCACCGCCACGGTCTTCCCTTTGACCGTCAGGTGCATGCCGACGATCTCTTCCAGGGTCTGGCCGTCCTGCGAAAAGATGCTGTTGCCCAGCGCCAGCTCGAGCCGCGCGGCCAGGTCGTTCAGCGCCTCGCGCGCCTGCGGCTCGCTTGCGGCGGTGGCGCGCAGGTGTAACTGGATTTCGCCCGGCGAAGCCAGGATGGTCGTTACCGGATTGTCATAGCGGCGGTAAATCGGCGCGGCGATCTCGTCCACCTGCGACTCATAGAGGCCGGCGATCTTCAGCACGCGGGTCACCAGCACCGTTCCCGGGGCGATTTTTTCCAGGCGCGGCCGGCACTGCTCCTCGAACATCGCCTGCATCTCGGAGGGAACGCCGGGCAGCAGGACCAGCACGCGCCCGCCCTCGCGCAGCCACTGTCCGGGAGCGGTCCCCCTGGAATTCTCCAGCAGTTCGGCGCCCTCGATCAGCATCGCCTGGCGCACATTAATCTCCGGCATGCGCAGGCCGCGATTGCGAAAGCGGCGGTCCAGTGCCTCGACGATGCGGTCGTCACGGGTCAGGCGGCGGCCGAGCAGGCGGGCGACGCTTTCGCGCGTCAGGTCATCGGCGGTGGGGCCCAGGCCGCCGGTGATCACCACAACTTCGGCGCGCTCGAGCGCGCCGCCGGCGGCGCCGGCGATCTGCGCTTCATCATCGCCGACGACGGTCTTTTGCGTGACCTCGATGCCCAGGCGATTCAGGTGGTCGGTGAGAAAAAGCGAATTAGTGTCCAGCCGGTGCGGTCCCAGCAACTCGGACCCTACCGCGATGATCTCGGCCCGCATCGTTCCGGAGCGCATGAGGGCCTCAGACGAGCAGCGGCTTGCCCCTGACGTGCCAGTTGATGTGGAACAGGGAATTGGTGCTGGCCAGTATGAGGGCGCGCCCGGGTGTGAAGGCCAACCCGACCAGGCCGGCGCCGCAAATAGCCAGGTCCGCCTGCCGGTCGGGCGTAATGCGCACAATACCCTTGCGTCCTCCCAGCGACGCAGCCAGCAGCAGGTTGCCTTCGATGTCGAAGGCCAGCCCCTGCGGGCGCCCCAGGCCGCGGTAAAAAATTTCCACTTCACCGGCGGTGGAAATGCGGTGGACGGCATCGAAGCTCGACGTCGTGGGGCCGGTGACGTAGAGGTAACGGTCCGGGCCGAAGGTCAGATGGTAGGCGGCGATGCTCGCCTCCAGCGTGGCGAACACGAAAATCTGGCGGTCGCGGCCGACCTTGAAGACCGTGCCGCTGCGGTCGCCCACGTAGAGGTTGTCTTCCCCGTCAAAAGCCAGGCCGGTGGCCACGCCCATTCCCTCCACGTAGGTGGTGGAGGCGCCGTTTGGCGCGACCCGGAAAATCGTGCCGTCGTTGCGGCTGGAAACGTACAAGGAGCCGGTGCGGTCGAAGGCCATCCCCGACGGGTTCATGATCTCGGTGACGAACGGCTTGACGTTGTAGTTCAGATCAATCTTGTAAATGGAGACGGGCACTTTCTGCCCGCGGGAGCCGCTGAACGTGGAGAAGATATTCCCGTCAGCGTCAATGGCCGGATTGGCGACCGGGTGGAGGTTTTCGGCGATGAGCGCTCCCACCTCGAATTCATAGGGGTTGCTCGAGTCGCTTGCCTTGTAAATGACGACGTGGCCTGACGTGGCTCCTTCCGGAACGCGCGCGACAACGAAGGTGTCGGCGCAAACCACCACCGGCGCTTCCACCTCGCCAAAACTCACCCGGAAACGATGTTGGTTCGGCGGGCCAAAGCCCGAGCCGCGGATCATCACCTCGCCGCCGGGAACGGCGGCGCGAGGGCTCATTTACGCGATCACCGGCTTGCCGTTCATGGGCTTCCGGCCGAACAATCCCGTGATTCCTTTCCGCGTCATCTAGCTCCCCAGCCAAACGGCAATCTGGAGGGCGGCAAACGCATACACGCCGGCCCCGTAATCGTCCGCCATCACGCCCCATCCGCGCGGAAACCGCTCGAGCCGCCGAACCGGGAACGGTTTCACAATATCGAAGAACCTGAAAAGTATAAAACCGAGCAGGCTGTATTTCCACCCCGCGCCAACCGTCAGGCCGCGGGGCACGGCCGCCAGCGCGATCATCTGGCCCAGCACCTCGTCGAGCACCACCTGCCGCGGGTCGCAGGAACCGAAGCGGCGCTCGCATGCGCCAGCCGCCCAGGCTGCGGGCGCGATCAGCAGCGCCGGCGCCGCCAGCAACCACAACGGCGAGGCCCCGGCGGGCCCCAGCCACAAGCACAGTCCCACGGTCAGCGCCGAAGCCAGCGTGCCGGGCCCCATCGGGAAGTAGCCCACGCCAAAGAACGTGCCCAGCGCCACGCCCAGCGGTTCGCCGGCCCGCTCCCGCCGGCCAGGCTCACCTCCGGCTTCGCAGCTCAACTCGCTAACCTTCTTCGTCGCTGTTTCCATCCGCCGGCGGCGTGGTGGGTAACCCGCCACGTTCCCGCGCGCGCTCCTCCATCGTCTGCGACATCTCGCTGTCCGACAGCGGCGAGGGGATAACGTATCGCCCCGCCGCCCAGTTCCCCAAATCTATCAGGCGGCACCGCTCGCTGCAAAACGGCGCCAGTGCCGAAGCGGCCTCAACGGGCTTCTTGCAAATCGGACACCGCACGGGACACGCCCCTGGATGAAATGATGTTTACGAGAGCCTGTCCCGGTTCGACGCGGCACTCGCCGCTTGCCGGCGGCCGCGGCTCGGGGCCGAGCGCAACGATTCTGCCGACCAGATCGTATTCCAGCGCGCCGGTGATCTCGACGCGCGCGAACGAGCCGGCGCGCAACTTCAGTCCATCCTGGTGGTGGGCCTGCGGGTTGCCATTCTGCCCGGCCATCACCATATCGTTGATCAGCACCTTGCCGTCTATTTCCGGCGCCTGCGTTGGCAGGCGGCCCTCCCACAGCAGGTCGGTTTCCTGCGACGGCCCTTCCAGCAGCAGGTCAAAGGTTTGCCCGACCATCTGCCGGTTCTTGCGCGCCGAAATCTTTCTCTGAATTGCCATCAGCCGCCGCCGGCGCTTTTGAATGGTGCGGCCGTCCACCTTGCCGTCCAGGTGGAAGCTCGCGGAATTCTCCTGGTCGGAATAAGCGAACACGCCGAGATGGTCGAACCCGGCGGCTTCGACGAAGCGGCAAAGCTCATCGAAGTCGGCGTCGGTTTCGCCCGGGAAGCCGGCAATCATCGAAGTTCGCAGTCCGACGCCGGGGATGGTGCGGCGGATACGCTCCAGCAATTTCAGGAACTGGCTCGCGCTCTGGCCGCGACGCATGCGCTGTAGCACGCTCCGGCTGGCGTGCTGCAGCGGGATGTCCATGTACTTCACCAGCGCCGGCCACGCCGCGATGGTGTCCAGCAGCCGTTGGGTGATGCGGTTGGGATAGCAGTAGAGGAAACGGATCCAGCCGGCCCCCTGCTCAGTCGCTGCCGGCACTTGCGCCAGCCGCTCGAGCAGCAGCGCCAGGCCGTCCTTCAGCCCCAGATCCTCCCCATACCAAGTGGTGTCCTGCCCGATCAGGTTGATCTCGCGCACGCCCTGCCGGAGCAGCCGCTCGGCCTCCGCCACCACCGATTCGAAGCGGCGGCTTCGGAAATGTCCGCGCAACTGCGGGATAATGCAGAAGCTGCAAGGGTGATCGCACCCTTCCGTGATCTTGATGTAAGCGAAATGGCGCGGCGTCGCCAGGATGCGCGGCGTGCCATCATGGTAAAGGTAGGGTTCGATCACTGGCGGCAGCGTACGCTCCTGGTTGCCGCCCGCGGGTTCATCGCAGACACTGACAATCCGCTCGACTTCATTGATTCCGATGACCGCATCCACCTCCGGGATTTCCTTCTGGATTTCATCGCGGTGCCGCTCGACCAGGCAGCCGGCAACCACCAGCTTCCTGGCCCTCCCGAACTTTTTCAGCTCCGCCATCTCCAGGATGGCGTCAATGGACTCTTTTCTCGCCGGGTCAATGAAGCTGCACGTATTGACGACCAGGATTTCCGCCTGGTCGGCGTGCGGCGTAAGCTCGTGCCCGGCCTGGGCCAGCAGCCCCATCATCACCTCGGTGTCAACCAGGTTCTTGGGACAACCCAAGCTGATGAATCCTACTTTTGGCAAAAAGGAACCTCAGAGAATCGGGGATGAACGCCCGGGGGGCAGCATCAAAGCTAATTGTAACATACACCGGCTGGGCGAACTTGCGATGCGCCGCACACACCGCACACAAAGATCAGCTCGCTTACGCAACCTTCCGCTGTTCGCCGGCGGCCTGCTTCATACACCTGGCAAACCATTCCCGCGAGGAGCCGGCGACAGCATCGAGCGCGCCCGGTTCCTCGAACAAGTTGATTGCCCCGGGAATGATCTCTATCTGCTTTTCGGCGCGAAGTTCCATCAACGCCTGCTGGTTCATGTCCAACACCGGTCCGTCGTCGCCGCCGACAATCAGCAGCGTCGGGGCCTTTACGCGGGCCAGGTGGGAGCCGGCCAGGTCGGGCCGTCCGCCGCGCGAGACAATGGCGTGGACCGCCTCGGGATGTTGGGCGGCGGCCACCAGGGCCGCAGCCGCTCCGGTTCTGGCGCCGAAGTATCCGATGGCCAGCCCGCGCGTAGCCGGCTCGTTTGCGAGCCAGCGAGTAGCCGCGGCCAGCCGCTCCGCCAGCAGCGGGATGTCGAAACGCAAGTGACCGGTCTGCCGCTCGGCCCTCTCTTCTTCCGGCGTGAGCAGGTCAATCAGCAGCGTTCCTATCCCGCTCTGGTGTAACACATCGGCCACGGCGCGGTCGCGCGGGCTGTGCCGGCTGCTTCCGTTGCCGTGCGCGAAGAGCACGACGCCCAGCGCGTTTTCGGGGACATTCAGGTCTCCCACCATCTTCACCGGGCCGCACGGAATCCCGACCCGGCGGGCGCTCTCTTTGACTATTCTGAGATCAGATTGGTTTCTCATAAGCCTGTTGGAAACGATGGAATGGCCTGACCATCGGGTTTCCCAGTTTTGAATGCGTGCAAATCAATGCCCACCTGTAGCGGCGTCTGCCCGTTGTCATCAGGGCTCGGTTTTTCAGTGGTTTAGGCCGGTTTAGGCCGGTATCTGGGAATGCTGCGGCAAAACTCCCGAGCCGCGAAGTGAATCCGGATTCTACTTCAGGTGATTGCGGGGAGTCCGGCGGGCGAGCGCCAGCAGACCGTAAAGGTGGGGAACGAGCTCAGCGGCGCCACCGAAGCGGGCTTGCTCATAGGTGGTTGTGAATTCGCTGACGAGCGGCGCCAACGCCGGGTCTTTTACGGTGGGAGCGAACTCGCGAGCCGACATCGCCGGCGGCCTGGAATATCCGCGGCGGGCCAGCAGATGAAGCAGGCGCTGATAGGCCAGCGTCGCGTCGCGCGCGGTGGCGCGGCCGGAGCGGCTGCGGACCTCGGATGACGTCCGGCGCAGGAAACCGGCCAATCGCCCGGAGCTCATCACCAACAGCAGCGAGCCGCAAACGGCTGCGATGAGCAAAGGCAGCGTAGCCGGATTGCCTTTCAGGCCCTGGTGCACAGCCCAGACCTTCAAGGCCAGTTCCTTGTACCGCGTCCGGAAGTAGTCGCTGGTGTCATCCGAGAATTTGCGGGTTCCGCGGTTCAGGCCGCGGCCCAGCATCAACTGCCGCGTGAAGTCGTAATGGATAACCCAGTCTATCCAAAAGGATTGCAGCGCATCCAAGTAGAGCCGCAGGCGGCTGGCCCCTCCCAAACTCAGGGTTCCAGTGGCCGGCGTGGGATCAAATGCAATCCACCCGTAGCTCGGGAAATAGGCTTCCACCCAGCTATGGGCGTCGCTGCCGCGGACCACGTACAGTGAAGAGATGTCGTTGTACTCGCCGGGCAGGAATCCGTTGACCAGCCGTGACGGAATCTCCAGCGTGCGCAGCATCACCGTCATGGCCGAGGCGAAGTACTCGCAATGTCCACGCTTCTGCGTGAACAGGAATCCGGCGATGGGGTCGTCTCCGGTAAAGGGCATGTCCAGGCTGTAAGCATACTGGGTGCGCAGGTGCTCCTCGATCATGCGGGCGCGGTCGTACTGGTTGGTGGCGGCGGCGCTTACCCGTTGGCTGAGCTCGGCGATCCGTGAATCCAATGGCGGCAGCCTCAGGTAGGTCGAGCGGGGCAGCTCGCCGATCCTTTCCGGATAGATGGCGGGCGCGGAGCGAAGCAGCGCGGGTTCGGGAACGGCGAGGTTGGTGAGAACGTCGTAACGCATCGCCGAAAAGTTGCGATCCCGCAGCAGAACCGAATCGTTGGCATCCACTTCCAGCATCCGGAAACGCCCGCGGATCTCCGCCGCGGATGGAACCAGAAAAAGGTGTTCGGTCCCGAGCGGCTCAAGCAACACCGTATAGGAGAGCCACTGCGCCCTTGTTCCCGCACGGCTCAGGGAGTCCCGCAGGAAAAAACGGAACCCGGTGCTGGGGGGCGTGGAAGAATCGCCCGGGTGGCTCGTGGCGACCGAAGCCGTACCCATGCCGCCGGCTCCGGACAGCACTCGGGTGCCGGGAGTGGCATTGAACCAGCGGCGGCCGTCAAACAGCGTGAGGGCGACACCCCGCCAGCGGAGCTGGCGCAACTGTGGAGGCTCTTTCCGAAACCGGACACGCATCACGACGGTGGCGCTCTTCTTGATGTCGCCGATTTCGCCGAGCGTGACATTGTCGGAGAAGCCGGCGAAATGCTGGGCCTTGGGCGCGAACCGGCTCAGGTATCCGGTGGTGAAGCGCGGAATCACAAAAAAGATCAGGCCGCCGAGCAGCAGGATGCCGAAACTGACCAGAACTGAAGTGGCGCTCAGCCCCACCAGGATGGGGCCGCCGGAGACCTCGGCCGGATGGGCCGCCCGTTCATAGGCGCGCCGAATCTCATAGCTGGTGAAGGTGGCGATGCCGAACACCAGGAAGACCAGGAAGAAGCCCAGAAAGCTGGTGCCGATGGTGAGGATCGCCGCCAGCAGCATCTCCAGAAACGCCAGCAACCCGAGGTAGAGAAAATCCCGGTTGACCCGCGCGGAGAACAACTTCACCACCATCACGAAAAAAACAAGATGCCCGGTGGCATCCACAAAGGACCGCGAAAGAAACAGGTAATCAATGGCGTAGAAAAAGAAGTAGCCGACAGTCAGCCGCGTGACGGTGGAGGGCATCAGCGAAATTCGCGTCAGGCCCAGGAAGGCCAGGACGCGCAGGGCCAGGGCCCCGCCGACAAGAATCACCGACGGCGCATCCAGCTTTCCGGTCGCGGCCACCGTCACGAAACCGGTGGTCACGAACAGGAACAGCGAAAGCTCGAAGAAGTAGTTAATCGCCTCTCGTCCCTGCGCTGGAGCGGTCATAGGAATGTTTTCATGATGTTAACACTTTCAGGCGCGTGGCAACCCGGAGCGCGATGGCTTTTTTCGCCGGAGTGGCCAGCGGAAGGCGCGAAAGCGAAGAGCGTTTCACAAAGCGGAGATGATCCCCGGCGGCGCCGAGCAACCGGGCCGAGTAAACCCGAACGTGGAGATCGCGAAAGGTGACGGTATGGCGGAAAGAGGCTTTCAGGCTGCCGCGCTCGATCCGCGGCCCGGAGCCCAAGCGCCGGGCTGCCGTGTGCGGCAGCTCCGGCAGCGACCAGAAGCGCGGCCACAGCTTCGCGGCGCCGGGACGCGCCAGCAGGACCGCGCCGTCGCGTTCCACCAATGCCAGGCGTAGAACGATCCGCTGGGGCCGGCGCCGCGGCGGCCGGGGCGGGAACAGCGGAACGGCCCCGGCGCGGCGTGCGCGGCACTCCGCCGCGAGCGGGCACTCCGGGCAGCGCGGAGCTCGCGGCAGGCAGACCGTCGCGCCCAGTTCCATCAGCGCCTGGTTGAAATCGCCGGGCCGGCGGCGGTCGAGCAGATTTGCCGCCGCCTCTTCGAAGTTTTCTGTAATCGCGAAAACGCGCGACAGCACGCGGCGGACATTCCCGTCCACTACGGCGCGCGGCTCTCCGAAGGCGATACTCGATACCGCGGCTGCCGTGTAAGGGCCCACGCCGGGCAACTCCAGCCAGCCCTCGTAAGAGCTCGGAAATCCGGCGGCCCGGATTTGGCGGGCGGCCTGGTGAAGCATTCGGACGCGGGAGTAATACCCCAGGCCCGCCCAGGCCCTCAGCACCGACTGCGGCCTGGCCCGCGCCAGCGCCTCCACATCGGGGAAGAGAGCGAGAAATTTCCTGAAGTACGGTTCGACGGCGGTGACACGCGTCTGCTGCAGCATCACCTCGGAAAGCCAGACGCGATACGGATCGTGGTCGCGGCGCCAGGGCAGATCGCGGCGGTGGCGGCGATACCAGGCCAGCAATCCTGGGAGCGCGGGCGTCCCGCCCGCAACCGGCTGAATCCGCAGAACAGCGGCCGAGACGCCCGCGCTTCCAGGATTCCGAGTCGGCTTGCGGCGCAGTTTTCGCAAGTGATACACTCGTGTCCGGTTCGGTCCTTGCGCTTCACGCAGGACCGCCTTCGATCCATTCTCCACCGGAGCTGAAAAGAATCTTGCGTCATTATAAGACCGCAAGGCCGCCGCTCTCGATTCCTTCCCCCGGCGACAACCCCGGGAACCCGGAGCATACGCTCAGGGTCGCCGCGCTGGGCTCATGCCTTATCGCTTGCCTGCTGGTGTCGGGGGCCTGCTCCCGGCCGGACCAGGCGATGGCAGGCAACGACAAAGCCCCCCAGGAAGGCAAACCGATTTCGGTACGCGTGGCGCGGGTCACAACACAGCAGATCGAGCGGCGCGTGGAAACGGTCGGCACGCTGCTGGCCTTCGAGGAGGTGACGGTCAGCTCGGAAACCGAAGGGCGCGTCATCGAGACACTGGCCGACCTGGGCGACCGGGTCAAACGCGGCCAACCGCTCTGCACCGTTCATCCCGCCGAGCAGGAGTATGCGCTGGCGCAGCAGGAGGCGCAGTTGCGGCAGGCGCTCGACCGCCTGGGTCTGAAGAATGAGAGCGACCGGGTACGCGACATCGGCGAGGTGCCCGAGGTGCGCAAGGCGGCCGCCGACCGTCTCGATGCCGAGCAACGCTATAACCGGACCCGCGAGCTGGTCGCGCAGCAGATCGCTTCGCAGCAGGATCTGGACCAGGCCGACGCGCGCCACAAATCCGCGGCCGCCGGCTATGACTTTGCCGTCCACCAGGCCCAAAACCTGATTTCGCAGGTGGCCCAGTTCCGCGCCAGCGCCGGCCTGGCCCGCAAGCGCCTGCGCGATACCAGCATCGAGGCGCCGTTTTCCGGAGCGATCAAGGAGCGCATGGTGCATCCGGGCCAGTACGTCAAGCCGCAGACCGCGTTGTTCCTGCTGGTCAACGCCGACCCGTTGCGCCTGCGCGCCGAGGTGCCGGAGCGAATGGCGCCGTGGGTCAGCGTGGGGCATGGCGTCGAAGTGCGCGTCGAGGCCCACCCGGACCGTGTCTTTTCCGGAAA
The DNA here is from genome assembly GCA_046714815.1 of Terriglobia bacterium. Classification (GTDB taxonomy): domain Bacteria; phylum Acidobacteriota; class Terriglobia; order JAJPHL01; family JAPKYU01; genus JBKKAI01. The sequence continues at coordinate 11,600 of JBKKAI010000549.1, forward strand.
GGTGTCGCGAGTGAGCCCCGCGGTGGACGAGCAGAAGCGCACGTTCTCTATCGAGGCCCTCATTCCAAACCCGCGGCTGCCCAACCCGGGGCAGCCCAACTCGCAAGAGCTGTTGCGCCCCGGCTTTTACGCCAAAGCTGTGATCCAGACCCGCAAGCGGGACCGGATCTTGAGTATTCCGGTGGCGGCGGTGCTGTATGCCTACGGCAACAACAAAGCCTTCGTCATAGATGGCGGCAAGGCCGCGGCCCGGGACCTGAAGCTCGGCGAGCGCGTGGGGGATACCGTGGAAGTGGTCGAGGGCTTAAACAGCGACGAGCAAGTGGCGGTGACCGAGCTGGGCCGCCTGGACAACGGCATCCCGGTTATCCTCCTGAGTAGCCGCGAGGCGGGTGACCCGCCACGCGGCCGGGAAGGGAAGTAGTTCCCATGGCGTTCGCGCGGACGCCCCGGATTTTTTCGCTTTTCTGCATCCTTGTTTTCAGCGCGGCAGCCGTCCGGCCACCGCGAAGCGCAGCAGGTCCTGAAGACGGCGAACCCAGGCTGCTGGTGACCGTCAGCAATCAGTTCGGCTTTCCGATGACAAACCTGAAGCCGGGGGATTTCACCATCACCCAGGACAAGATCCCGCGCCCGATCCGGTCGGCGCGTTACCTGCCGCACCCCGTGGTGGACGTCGTGTTGCTGCTCGATACCAGCGAAGTCGGCGCGCAGGTGCGGGGCGAGATCGAGCACGTGGCGGGCCTGTTCATTGACCGGCTGGGCGAGAAAGAGCAAATGGCGGTGGTCGGCTACGCCTCGTCGGCCGACCTGGTGCAGGACTTCACCTCCAGCAAGGCGCTGCTGAAACGGGCGGTTGCGGGCCTGAAATTCGGAAACCGGCCGGCGCTGCTCGACTCGATCTACGCGGTAGTGGACGGCGGATTCGACCACGCCGCCGGACGCCGCGTTCTGGTGGTGATCGGCAGCGGTTTCAGTTGGCGTGACAAGGTAGAGCGGCGCGAGGTGCTGCACCTGGCCCGGCGCAATGCCGTGTCTGTCTTTGCCCTGGTCCTCGGAGGTGGCGACGGCGACCTCGAAAAGTTGGCCGAACAGACCGCCGGAGCTTACTATCGCGGCCGGGAGCTGAAGCAAACCAAGCAGGTGGTCGAGAATCTCACGGCGGCCTTCCGCGGCAGCTATGATCTGGTTTTGCCGGGCGCTGCCCTGGACTCCGGG
>JBKKAI010000550.1:0-4935 GCA_046714815.1 Terriglobia bacterium
ATAGCCCACATGGATCACTTCCACACATAACACGCCGTCACAATGGGCAGGACAACAAACGCGAAATAGCTAACCAGCAATTGCTCTGCCACACCTTGCGGCATGACGCCAAGTATCAACCTGCCCGCGATGATTCCCAGGCTCAATACTAGGTATCCCGCGAATGACCAGAGCACCAAGAAAGGCAGCAGGGTTCTCATCCTCATTTCTGATTCACCTTCTTCACGATCTTCTCGGCCTTCGCATCCTTGAAGCCCAAGGCGTAGCCGAGAGTCAGCATCCCGAAAGTCACGGACAGAAAACTGGCCTCTTATTCTTCCGGCGGATGGCTCCGTAAAATGCGCTTGGCCACCAGCACCGAGAGTGCGGTGAGGAATTTGGGCAGCTCGGCCGGCGGGCAGACGCGGTTGTAGGCCTCGAACAGGTCCGGCACCTGGCTGTGCTGCCGCGCGATCTCCACCATCCGTATCAGGTCCACGCCGGCGAGGAAACGGACTCCCGCGGGAATCTCCGGGCTGACCAGCGCCTCTTCCAGCACCAACTGCCGGCCCTGGATGCCGGGACGGTGTTCGATTCGAACGTCTTCGGCACGACAGAGGCGGATACTGGGGGCGTTCTTGAGAGCGTCAAAGGCAGCCTGCACTTCCGGATCGCGCTTCCATTCTTCTTCGTCGGTGTCGCGCCAGTTCGGATCCGCGGAGATTCCGGCGCGGTCCGCCCAGAAACGGTGCGAGTGCCGCAGGGCCGCTTCGCGAAAATATTGCGCCGACTGTTTGAGGGCGCTCGAATACATCTTGCGTTCATGGTCCGAGAAGAAATCGAGCGCCGCTTGCCGCATTTCGGGCCGCTTCAGGCAGGTGTTCACCACCACCGCACCCACCCAGGCGGATGCCAGCGCCTTTTTTACGCCGAAGGAGGAAAGCGGGTCTATGAAGGAGGCCGCGTCTCCCACCAGCAGGAAGTTCGGACCAGCGAAGCAATCGGCCGAATAAAGAGACGCGTCACACGCCCAGGGGGGTGACTGCGGCGCGGCCCGGCCAAGGATCTCGCGGAACTGGCGCGTCTTATTCAGCTCAGCGTGGTAGACGGCCGGCAGTTTTCTTCCGCGGGCGATTTCGGTGACCCTGGGGTCCACCATCACCGTGAAGTGCCGGACATGCCGGAGAGGGGCGGGCGCCTGGGCGGAAACCGGAACCGACCAGGCCCAGCCGTCCCGGTAGGTCTCAACCAGAGTGTGGGTCTCGTCTTCCAGGCCCCAGCCGCCGTCGCGCTGCCAAACGCCGGAGATCGCCAGGGTGCTGAAGCGTTGCTCCTTTCGGCGGAATTCCTTGCGGGCGATCACTCCGGTACGGCCCGAGCAATCGAGCACGAACCTCGACGTCATCCGAAGCGTTGTCCCGTCCGATGATTCGTATTCCAGGCAAGCCCGTTCGGGGGCGCTCAAATCCACGTGACGCACGGTGGCGTTATGCTCCACGCAGGCGCCGGCGGCCGCCGCGAGCTCGACAAGCAGCCGGTCAAAATCGCTGCGCAGCACCTGGAACCCGCTTGTTTCCGGCGCGCCCGGAAACCGCTCGACTCGGCCCTGCGGCTCACCCCACCAGACGGAGTTGCCAGTGCTGCGGCAGAACTTTCGGCGGTCAAGATGGTCCAGAATGCCGAGAAAGCCGAGCAGCTTCCGGATGCTGGGCGGCAGCGATTCCGCCAGGCTCGCGCCTCCTCCCTGGAACTTGTTCAACAGGAGGACCGAATACCCCCATTCGGCCAGAAGGCGTCCGATGGTAGCGCCGGCCGGCCCCGCCCCGATCACGGCGATGTCATAGCAGGCGGAGCCAGGGGCCATTGTTTATTCGCACAGGCTCGCCGCGGCGAGCCCGTGCCACTACTCGGCCACAGCCTCGCTTGAGGCTTGAAACGATCGCGGGCGGAACAGGAAGTCTACAAGGTTGCCTTCGTGCGGCTGCAGCCAGTCCAGCTTAATGGTCGGGATGGCGCCGATGTTGAGGCGATCTATGTGCGGCGCATCGAGCAACTGGCGCTGCCATTTCTTGTCCCCGGTGATCGCGGTGCAGACCAGCGTCGAGCCGATTTTCTCCAGCATCTGTTCCTGGGGACAGCGCACGACGCTGCCATAAGGGAACATGTACTCGCTGTTGGCCAGTGCCGGCGCCGGGGAGTCGCAATGAATCACCGTGGCCCGCAGATAACCGCAGCGCTCGTGTTCCACGAGCCGCGGTCCGAAGCGGGAGGTCATGTCCTCGACGCCCGGCTCCTGGAGTCCGGCCGCGATCGATTCCCAAATCGCCTTGGCCGCTCCGGGCACAGTGAATGCCGCAATGCTCGATTCGGGATCTTCGGGCGGCCTGGGCTCGATCGGGCCCAGGCGCTCGGCCAGGGCCGCGGCGATTTCCCGGGTATGCCGAGGGGCCCAGATGCCGGAGCAGTTGATGCAGCCGCGCCCGCTGTTCAGGAACACGCTGTCGGCCATGATGTCCAGGTACTTCTCCCAATCATCCACCACGTCCTCGCCGAGCAGGATTTTGCTGAATCCGGGCCCGTGCACCTGCACGCTCGGTTCGCCCCGGTAGCGCTCGACGGTGGCGGTTCCGCCAAAGATCATCGAACGGCGAGTGTGCCGGACCACTTCGGCGCCGATGTCCCCGAGTCCCGGATAAATAGCGATCGTCTCTCGCGGCACGCCGGCCTCGAAAAAGGCCGCGGCCATGCGGTACGGGGTCCAGGGCTCCTGCGGGCCGGGTTTCAGCACCAGGCCGATTTGCATTGGAATCACGGGCAGCCACAGGGTATGCACGCCGGGCGAGTTGGACGGCAGCACCAGGCCCAGCGCCGGCGCCTGCGCCTGGTAGCTGACAGTGACGCCGCGAGACTCCACGCCGTATCCGCGGGTGAGGATCCGCAGATCCAGCCCGCGCGTCAGCGCGTCCAGTATCTTCTCCATGTTCGACAACACGAAGTGGTTCTTCTTCATGTTGGCCTTGCACATGTGCTCGGGCAGGCCGGTGCTGGCCGACTGCTGGCGGGCGAAGTCGTCCGGGCTCTGCTCGCCGTCGCCGGTGGGAAGGGTCTCGCTCAAGTACAGGTCCGCGGCCTTTTTCATCATGCCGATCAATTCGGCGATCGGGATCCCGGTAAGGATTTCGCGGGCCCGGGACGCCTGGCGCATGTCCCGCCCGAGCAGGCCGGTATTGGCCCGGCTGACCTTGGCCAGCGTTTCTCCGGTGAGGAAGTGGACCACGGTGTCTTGTTCGAGGCTGGTGTAAGGACGCCCCCAGCGCAGGATCGGAAGGTTCAGCATGGCTCAGTAGACTCCAACCGTGGTTGTCGCTGCGAACTGGCGGAAAGGCCGCACGCCGCTGACTCCGTCCCAGGGATACTTTTCGTACGGTGGCTCGCGCTCGCCTTCGTCACGTTCCAGAAATCCGGGGATGAACGTCTCCCGGGTGAGCGTAGTGAGCCGGACGCGTCCGGTTTGTCCGTAGGCGACAACCTGGTTGCAATCGTCGAAGGAAACCACTTCGATCACCGCGCGGGGCTGCGGCGCATAGTAGGCGATCTTGTAGCCCTCTTCGGCGGTCACGGGCCTCGAGCAGGCCAGTCCCATGAGCGTGTTGCCGTAGGTCGGGGTCATATAGACTTCCGGGCCCAGCAGTTCTTCCACCGCGAAGCGCGTGAACTGCGGCGTAAACTCCGTCCCGCCGGCGAAGATCCCGGTGATGCCGGCTTCGCGGATGCTAGTGCCCCGCGCTTCCAGGGCTTCGGCCAGACTCTCCAGCAGTTTCGGCGTGGTGAACATACAGCGGATGTCGTGCCCGGCGCCGAGCAGCGTCAGGGCCTGTTCGATCACGTGCGCCTTGTACAGCTGCAACTCGTCCGCCCGCCCCTGTTTGATCAGCTTGACCACCCAGCGCGGATCGAGGTCCACGGAAAAGCAGATCCCGCCGCGATGCTGGCACAGGTGTTCGACCGCCAGCCGCAGCCGGCGAGGTCCGGAAGGACCGAGCATCAACCAGTTGGCGTCTCGCGGGAAGGATTTGTCCGGCAGCGTTTCGCTGAACATTTCGTAATCGGTGCGGAAGTCCTCGATGGCGATGCGGCTTTTGGCCACGCCGGTGGTGCCGCCCGTCTCGAAGACGAACACCGGCCGGCCGGCCAGTCCCTTCGGCACCCAGCGGCGAACCGGCCCTCCGCGCAGCCAGTCGTCCTCGAAGGGCGGGAACCTCTTCAGGTCGTCAAAGCCGTGGATCTCCCGGCGTGGATCCCATCCAAGCCTGGAGGCAGACTCCAGCCAAAACGGGCACCCGGTTTCGGGATCGAAGTGCCACTCGATGATCTCGCGAACGTGGGCATCCAGGCGCGCCTTCGCTGCCTGGATGGCGGCAGCGATGGCGGCAGCGTGGGCAGCAGCGTCAACTTCTGGCGTAGCCGTCTTCATATCGTGAAAAGAATACCACGGGCTGAGGAAGGGTTCGCTTCGGCCGCGGTCTCCGGCAACCCGGAGCGGGACGCTCCGGGTTACGACTCAATGTTCAATGGCGAGGTCACAGGCTTCGCGGCACATCTGGCAGTAGTAGCAGCCGTCGAAGCAAAGCCGCGCGTCCTCGTTGGACTTGCACATGATGCAGTACTTCTCGCAACTGCAGTTGTCCTCCAGCCGGTCGCACATGTTGCAGATATAGGTTGGCACAGCCACATTCTAATGCGGAACAACCCGGAGCGAAAGCTCCGGGTTGCGGAATGCGGAACGTCAGCCCGAGTCGGGTTAACCGGGTAGTGTGGTGACCCAGTGAAGAGTTCAGTCACTGTGGGGCGGGCGGGGACGCCCGCCCCACAAATGCAAGTATCTCGCCCTGACTGGGCGCGCGGGAGCAGACTCCCGCGCCGACGTCAGGCGCGTCTCAGGCGGAAGCCTTGAAG
>JBKKAI010000551.1:0-10912 GCA_046714815.1 Terriglobia bacterium
GGTTGTAGAGCAGGGCGTGAACACCGTGCTCGAACACGCTGCGGACGGCGGGCAGGGCGGCGGCAACGATGGCGCGGCCCGCCGCGCCGTACTCGATCAGCTTGAGCGGGCAGCAGCCCTGGATGACGTTACGGTCGTTGGCCCGCAGCGGCGCGATGCAGATGTGGGCTTCGTGCATCGCCGCGGCCACGCCTGCCTGCCCCCGCGGCTCGCAGAACTCCACCCGCGAGGCGATCCCCAGCCTGGTGACCAGCCGGCGGTGGCGGCGCTCCCAGCTCTTGCGGCTGGACCCGATCACTCGCAGATGCGCCGTGTCCAGCAGCGGCAACCCGGAGCTTTCGCTCCGGCTGTCGCCGCGCATCGCGCGGTAGAGCATCTCCAGGCCCTGCCAGGGCGCCAGCGTCCCTACATAAAGTAACTGGATGGGCGGTGCGGGCGGCTCCCGCGCGGGCGGTACGAACAGATCGGCGTCCACGCCGTTGGGAATCACGCGGATGCGCTCCCCGCGCACGCCCTGGCGCACGATGAACTGCGCGGTGACCGGCGATGGCGTCACGATGCGCCCGGCAGCCACCAGCAGCGACAATTCCTGGTTGCGCAACTTGGCGAACAGATCCCGGCGCGCGGCCACCGCCGGGTAGAGGTACTTCAGCTCGATGCTCGGCAGCGCATTCACTTCGTAGAGCAGGCGGGCGCTGCCGCCCAGCGCGGCGGCCACCACGCCCTCCCAGATCGAGCGGAAGTGGATCAGGTGAAAGCTCTCGGCGCGCAGCAGCGTAGCCAGCCGCTCGCGAAAGCGCATCACGCGGTCCAGGAAATTCGCCTCCGGAACGGCGAATGCCACGTGCCGGAACGGCTGCGCCGCGCCCGCCGGCGGTTCGTAGTCGTCGCGGCCGGAGTGCGCCGTCACCAGCGTCAGTTCGGCCACCTCGGCGATGGCTGCCGCGAACTGCAAGATGTGCACCGCCGCTCCCTTGGGCGCCGGCGCCTCGTCGAAGGAAACGTACAGCACGCGCGGCCGCGCTGGCGCGATGTTGTCCATGGTGCGTCGGGACGCTGCCGCGAATGGTAATCGATCCCCCTTCGGAATGCAGCGTGGGCGGGAAAAATCCGGCACAGGCAGGAATGCCTGTGCTACGTTGGCGGTGAACCCAAGCCGATGAGGCGTTGAAGCAATGAAGCGAAGAAACTTCCTCCAACTGGGTCCCGTGGCTCTGGCCGGTCCGATCGCGCTGCCGGCCATGCCCTTCCAGGCGGAACGGAGCAAGCTGAAGATCACCGGTGTGCGCCTGGTGAACACGCGGCCAAAACGGCCCGTGCCGGCCTACAAGCCGTCGCCGAGCGCCTGGTCCACGCAGGGCGTCGAGGTCGCCAACCCGATGTCCATTTACCCGGAATACAAAGCGCGGCGCTCGCTGTTCTTCCCCGATCCGGGCCAGATCGAAGGCTTTACCGTCGAGGTCAGCACCGATAAAGGAGTGAAGGGGTACGGCAGCGGTGGCGCGGGCGGCGGCGTCGTGGTCGAAAAGCACCTCACCAAGCTGCTGCTGGGCAAGGACCCGTTCAACGTCGAGCAGCTCTGGGACATCATGTGGCGCTCCACGATGCACTACGGGCGCATGGGAGTGGTGATCAACGGCATCAGCGGCGTGGATATCGCGCTGTGGGACCTGATCGGCAACGCGCTGGGCGTGCCGGTGTACACGCTGCTGGGCGGCGAAACCAAGCCGCGCATCCCGGCTTACTGCACCGGCAACGACATCGAGCAGCACATCGAATTCGGTTACAGGAAGCTGAAGCTGGCTCTGCCCTATGGGCCGGCCGATGGCCGCGAGGGAATGCGCCAGAACACGGCGCTGGTGAAGCGCACCCGCGCGGCGCTGGCGTCCGACGGCGAGATCATGCTCGATTGCTGGATGGCGCTGACCGAGCGCTACACCATCGAGCTGGCCGAGATGCTGGCCCCTTACCGCGTTTACTGGATGGAGGAGTGCCTGCCCCCGCACGACTACGCCGGCTTCGGGCGCCTGAACGCCGCGATCCAGTCCACGCGCATCGTCACCGGCGAGCACGAGTACACCCGCTACGGCTTCCGCCAGTTGCTGGAACACCGCGCCGCCGCCATCTGGCAGCCCGACATCCACTGGTGCGGTGGGCTGACCGAGTTGCGCCGCATCGGCGCGCTGGCTGCCGCCTATGATATTCCGGTGATCCCGCACGGCGGCGGCGCCCGCGACGGCGTCCACTACATCATGGCCACCACCAACAGCCCCTGGGCGGAATTGTTCATGCCCGCCCCCGGCGGGCCTCCCGAAGTCTACAAACGCTACGAGGAAGACACCCAGCTTACCCGCGGCCCCGAAGGCATCTACACGCGGCCCTCGGACCGGCCCGGCTTCGGCTGGGAATTCGACGGCACCTGATCGCGGATTGCGGTTTGCAGAGATCCGCAAAGTCTTGCCCATCAGCCGCCAGCGGATCCCCTATCCTATCCAGAGTTTGTCGCCTGTTCATGAATAGTCCGGGCATGGAACCGGACCGGCCCGGCTTCGGCTGGCCACATCGCAGTCTGGTAGCGCGCTTGCTTGGGGGACAAGAGGTACAGTCCGCCGCGGCGGGCAAATCCCCGTGGCCCGGCCGAGTGTTTTCACGCCAGGCCCCGCGTCCACTTGCTTGAAAACCGCTTCCCATTTAGACTAGTCATTAGCTGGTCAGTTTTGGAGGCAACATGGCTACGGTGACTGCTCTTGAGGCCAAGACCCGGTTTGGGAAACTGCTCGAACGCGTTTCACGGGGCGAAGAGATCGTGATCACGAAACATGAGAAGCCGGTAGCCCGCATCATTCCCGAAGGCCGCCCGCTACTGAATGAAGTTCGTCACGCTGTGAATGAACTTCGGGCCCTCCGGCGGGAGATGGCGCAACATCGAGGTTTCAGGCGGCTAACCGACAAAGAAATCAGGAATACGATCGAAGAGGGCCGCCCGTGAGGGATGGGTTTGTGGCCGACTCTTCCGTCGGAGTCGCATGGGCCGTGCTGTCACAATCGAGTGACGCGGCCGCGGATCTGTTGAACGATGTAGCATCGGGCGCGGCTTTGGTTGTGCCGGTCCTTTGGACGTTCGAAGTCGCGAATTCCTTGCTCGTGCTGGTGCGCCGAAACCGCATTACACCGCAGCAGTGTGCGCGTGCGTGCGGCGAACTTATGCGCTTGAATCCCATAGCCGACGAGGAGGGGCCGCGGCTCGCGTTGAGCAAGATTTCGGATCTGGCGAAGCAATATGCATTGTCCGTCTACGATGCAGCCTATCTTGAACTCGCGATGCGCAGGCGGCTTCCGCTGGCCTCCCGCGATGTGGCGCTGAACAAGGCGGCGAAGCTCTCGGGTGTCAGGACGCTGCTTTGATCCGCTAGTCTACCCAGTGGTCGCCCGATTCGAAGAGCTTGCCTGCGTCGTGCACGCGCCGCTCCGCCGACTCGGGCGATGGCTCAGCCGCCCGAATTGAAGGTATCGCAGGCGGAAAGCTGGCCGGATTCCAGGCCTCGGCGGAACCACGACACGCGCTGCTGAGAAGTGCCGTGCGTGAATGATTCCGGATTGACCTGGCCGCCGCGCGCTGCGCCCTGCATCCGGTCGTCGCCGATCGCGGCCGCGGCTCTCAGGCCCTCTTCCACGTCGCCCTGCTCCAGGATGTCTCGCCTTGCCGTGGAATGTCCCCAGACACCGGCCATGCAGTCGGCTTGCAGCTCCAGGCGGACGGAAAGCGCGTTGGCGTTGCGTGGATCGCCGCGCATTCCGCGCCGCACCTGCTGCTCGATCCCCAACTGGTGCTGGACGTGGTGCCCGATCTCGTGCGCCACCACGTATGCCTGTGCGAAGTCGCCGGGAGCGCCGAAGCGCCGGTGCAGCTCTTCAAAAAACGAAAGGTCCAGGTATACCTTCTGGTCGGTGGGACAGTAAAACGGCCCGGTTGCGGATTGCGCTACGCCGCAGCCGGACCGCACCGCATCGCGGAACAGAACCAGCCTGGCATCCTGATAGTTCTTGCCCGTCGCCGCGAACTGCTTGCGCCAGGCGTCCTGCGCGTCGTTGAGGACGAACGACATGAAATCAACCATGCGCTCTTCCTGCGGCGTGCCGGTCACAGTTCCCGGGCCCGCGGGTTGCGTGCTTTCGGTCGGCGTCACGCCGACGAGGGAAAAGAAGTCTTTCCCGAAAATGAGGCTGAGAATGAAAAGGATTACAACGCCGCCGATACCCATCGGCATGCCGGCTGCTCCACTCCAACCGCGCCGGTCTTCAACATTGGTCCTTCCGCCGGGTGTCCAACGCATCAGGTTCTCCCTCGGGCGCAGATCGCCTTTGAAAACCCCCCTCATTGAGGGACGGGCGCCCACCACTGCGAGTTTCGATTGAGTTCCGGATCAACCCGCCGTTGGCCCCGCGGAACAATCGCGCTCGCGAGGGCAGTCCGTAATCTCCAGGAGTCTCTCAGGAGTCCACCAACGCCGGACTGGCTTCTTTAGCCGAGGCAGCCGGCCAGCGAAGGGCGCCACGGGGCTTGAATCCGCAGAATTTCGCGGTTCCCACGCCCCGGCGAATGCGGTTATGATCGGCAGTCTGTTCCGATGGCCAAAGTCAATGAATTCCGGCAGGTAGGCAAGGCTTCCGATCTGATCCGCGGCCTCGAGGCGCTGTGGGGGCAGGACAAGATCATCGAAGCCAGGCTGCGCAAGGCCAAGATTGTCTTCATCGTCTGCTGCGTGGCCGTGGTCTTAAGCCTGTTCATCGGGCTGCCCGCCGGAGCGCCGTGGGTGCTGCTGCTGACCATCCCGGCGGCCATCGTTTCCGGCGTGGTGTTCTGGCGTCTCCACGGCCAGAACATGGACGACCGCCGCATCCTGACGCCGATAAAATTCCTCCAGGTGTTGCAGGCCGACATTCCGCCGGGCCAGCCGGTGAAGCTGGTGGTGAACTTCGATGGCTACGAGAAGCACGGCAAAAAGCTGGCCCGCGAACCATCCGCGGTTCAGTTTGAGCAGAAGTCCGGGAACCGCCGCGCGAAGTATGAAGACCTGTGGATGGAGGCGGAGGGCTGGCTGGCCGAAAAGACGCGGTTCCGCGTGGCGGTGAGCCAAAGCGTGGCGGTGGCCGAAAAGCGCAAGCGCAAATACACCAAGCGCAAGGAGCGGATCCGCGAAGCCGTCGCTATTCACCTGCGCCCCAACGCCAAGCTTTACCAGGGGCTGGACCGCTTCCCCGCGCAGTTTGCGGCGCGGGAGGCGGTGGCCGGGCTGCGCGTAGAATCGGCGCGGGCGACGCGCCGTGGCGTGCTGCTGGTGGCCGAGGGCGAGACGTACACCAAGCTCAGCGGGCGCAGCAGCTCCACCGAAACCGGCGCCGAGCACCTGGTCCAGGGCGACAAGCTGCTGATCTTGATGGCCGCGGTGTTTGAGCGGCTGCGCCGCTGCCAGGCGCCGGCCGTCAGCCCAAAGGGCGCCTGAGGGCGCGCGCGATGTACAACATCCCGGCGACAATCCGCGATGGCGGCCTGTTCCCCATCCTGCAGCAGGCGGTCAATACCTCCGACCTTTCGCCCGCCATCACCTCGGCCAAGATCAAGCTGACCGAGGGGTGCAACCTGCGCTGCGTGATGTGCAGCTACTGGCGTTCTGTCCCGCGGGGCGAGCTGACGCGCGACGAAGTGCTGCGCGTCATTGACGAGATGCGCGAGATGGGCCTGAAGAAGGTGCACTTCTCGGGCGGCGAGCTGTTTTTGCGCGCCGACGCCGTCGAGATCCTGTGCGCCACCGCCGCCCACGGCGTCCACGTGAACCTCACCACCAACGGCACGCTGCTCGATCGCGATATGGCGCGCGAGTTGGTGCGCGGGCGCATCCACAGCATGTCGTTTTCGCTCGACGGCCCCGACGCCAAAACCCACGACCGCATCCGCGGCCAGCGCGGCGCGTTCGAGGCTACGCTGCGCGGCATCCGCTTCGTGGACGAGGAACGCAAGCGCCAGGGCCGCCGCCTCCACCTCCGCATCAACACCGTGCTGCAGAAGCGCAACTACCTGCTGCACGCCGAGATGATTGACCTGGCCGCGCGCCTTGGCGCGGTGGACCTGCGGCCGATGCCGGTGGACGAGGGACAGAAGAGCCGCTCCAGGAAAGTGTCGCTCTCGATCGAGCAGATCCAGGAGTACAACCAGGTGGTGGCGCCGGAGGTGGCGGCGCGGCGCGCCTTCCACGGCTTCTCGACGCACCCCGATCACGTCTATCCGTTCGGGCAGACGGAACAGGAAACGGCCCTGAGCGGGCGCGGCCAGTACGCCCGCGGCTTTTACCGCCGCAACATCTGCTTCGTCCCCTGGCTGCACACCTTCCTCGACTGGCATGGGAACGTGTCCCTGTGCTGCATGACGCGCGGGCAGACGCCCTCCCTCGGAAGCGTGCGCGAGAATTCCATCCGGGAGATTTTTAACGGCGAGCGCTACCGGGCCGTCCGCCGGCTGTTCCGCGAGGAGCGGCTGCCGGTTTGCCACCGCTGTGACGACTTTCGGCCCGAGAACCGCCTTTTGAACCGCGAGCTGGCTTCTCCAGGCCGGCCAGCAGCGCCTGAATGACGCCCACGGCGGCTGTTGCGCCGCCTCCGGAATGCGGCGGCAGCGGCGCGGGCGGCTCGGCTTCCAGCAGCAGCCGCAGCGCCTGCGGCGAGCGCGCCTGCGCCGCGCCGGTTGTGCGCCCGAACTGATCGTCGTACATCCGGCGCCCGGGAACGAAGATGGCCGGCGCGCCGATCAGCGCCGCTTCGTGGAACAGGTTGTAGCCGCCGCCGCCGATCACCAGCTCCGCCTTGCCCATGAGTTCCACCGCGGGGTAAATTTCGCCGGGACGCAGCACGCGCAGTTCCTTCCCGCGCCGCCGCGCCACCTCCTGCGCCACCTCAAGGTAGATCCCGCTGCCCTGCCCCTCGCCCCAGTCCACAAACAGCCAGCCCGAGCGCGCGAGGCCACGAGGCAGCTCGCCCTCTTCGCGCACCGTCACCGGAGGCACATCCACGGTGCGCTGGCTGATGGTCTGCGGCAGCAGCGAGTCGGCTATGCGCACCACCAGCCGGTAATACTGGCCAACGAACGCCGCCACGTTGAACTGCCGCAGGTAGAAGGGATTCAAGAAGCGCTGCACAAGCACGGCGGGGCATTCCAACCCCGGAACGATCTCGGCGATTTCGCCGACGATTCCGCGTGGGAACGTATCCACCACCACCAGCCTGGGCGCCGCGTTCCGGAACACGCGCTTCAGCAGATGCGGATCGGGGCCGGAGACCTGTCTGACCGCGATGCCCTCGCGCGAGGCCAGCGAGGCGTACGGCGAGTAGGTCACCAGCAGGCTGGGACGCCCGGTGTGCTGGTTCCACTGGCGCAGGATGGCGATGGCCCGCGTCAGGTGGCCCAAGCCTCCACCCGGCGCGTAGTAGAGCAGCGCCACACCTTCGCCGCCGCCCGCGTGCCGGGCGGCTTTACCGGCAACAGCGCCGGATCTTGCCGGCTTGGCTTTCGCTTTCGGCCTGGCTTTGGCCTTCGGCTTGGCTTTCGTTCGCGGCCTGACTTTCGTTCGCGGCTTGGCTTTCGTTCGCGGCCTGGCCTTCGCTTTCGGCCTGGCCTTCGCTTTCGGCCTGGCTTTCGCTCGCGGCTTGGCTTTCGCTCGCGGCTTGGCTTTCGCCCGCGGCTTGGCTTTCGGCTTGGCCTTGCCTTTCGGCTTGGCTTTGGCTCGCGCAGCCGCTCTGCTCTTAGCTGGCTTCTTTCTCGGTTTCAAACGCTTCCTCGGCTCCCAGGGGAGCCTCCGCGGGCCCCGGTACAGCTTCGAAGGCCGCGCGATCTTCGGACGTGAAGTCGGTTCCGTGGTAGCTCGGATAGTGACGGCTCGTGTACCAGTAGGGATCGTCGTACGAATACCACGGGCTTGCGCCATATACCCGGCGCTGTTGCTGTTCCTCGGGGCTGCCGGCTTCCTGGGGCTGCTCGCCCACTGCCCCGCCTTTAGCCCGCTCCTGCACATAACGTTTCAGGCAGGTAATGCAGAAGATCTGGCCGTCGGTGGTGCGGGTGTGCATCGCGCAGATGGACTTGCCGCAGAGATTGCAGTTGGCGGCGGCTTCGCGGCCACAGTCGTGGCTGAACAGGAAACCGCTGGTTTCGCCGCAATTCATCGTCAACGGCCGCCTTCGAAGCGCGCCAGGTAGGCGTAGAGTGCCGCGCGGCGCGTCATGTCGAAGGACTCGAGCGCCACGGCGGTGGCGGCCAGCGCCGCGCTGCTGCCCTTGACCACCATGCGCTTCTTCCCATCCGGCCCGTCGGCGACCACGCGGCCCGCGGCCGCGTCCAGCTTCATCTTGAAGAGCGTCTGGTCCTGCGCATCGGTGACCTTGTACCCGTAGTCCTCTTTTTTCAGGCGGTAGAGCAGCGCGCCGCCGGCGGCTTCCAGCTTGTAGTCGCCGGCCTTGGTGGAGTGGGGCTTGAGCGAAAACAACTCCTTGCCGGACTCGTCCTCCGCCTTGCACTTCTTGTCCTGGTGCTTGAGCGTCAGCAGCGGTTTGCCTTCGGCGTCTTCCACTTTGACGCGGTCCGCTTGCACAACCAACAGGGCCTGCAACTTGTCGCCCTCGCCCAGCACCCTGTAGCCTTTATCCACGGCTTCCAGCCGGAACAGCAGCTTGTCGGCGGAATCGAGTACCTTGACGTCCCGCGCGGCGGGCTCGGCCGCCGCCGTCGCGGCGGGGGCCGGCCGTGGCCGGGCTTCGCCCTCCGGGTTCCCGCGGCTGCACGCCGCCGACAGTAACGCACCGGCCACCAGCAGGACTAACCCAGCGCCTGCCGCGCTGGCCGGCAGCCCTGCCAGCGTGGAGCGCTGGTTCTGGACGGCACTTGCCATGTGCTTCATTGGGCGCGCAGTTTACCTCAACTGCGCGCGGCGTTAAAGGCCGGCGAGCAGAAACTTGAAGAAAAAGGTTACCCCTTGGTCCGCCGCGGGGCGGTCAGGCCGGCGGCCGGGGCGCCGTCTTACGGCATCCGGCGGAGGAATTCGCGGGCTACTTCCTTCAGGTCGCGGTGCTCGCCGTCCACGGCGTAATTCAGCCGCCGCATCTGCTCGGCCGAGATTTTGCCGGACAGCCCGGCCAGCGCCCTCCTGACGCCTGGATGGCGCTCGAGCGTTTCGAGCCGCACAACCGGCGCCGCCTCGTAGGGCGGGAAGTAGCCGCGGTCGTCTTCGAGCACGGCCAGGTCGAGAGCGGCGATCAGGCCGTCGGTGGAGTTTCCCGCCACCAGGTCCACCTGCCTCTCTTTCAGGGCGCGGTAGAGCAGCCCCAGATCCATGACGCGCGGCGGCGCGGCGAAGCGCAGGCCGTAGGCGCGGATCAGGCCGGGGTAGCCGTCCGGGCGCTCCAGGAACTCGTAGCCGACACCGGCGCGCCATCCGGGAGTATGCGGCGCGGACTGCGAAAGCGTCTTCAGTCCCAGGGCGCGCGCATCCTCGCCGCGGACCACCATGGCAAACGTGTTGTTGAAGCCCAGCGGCGCGGCCACCTCCAGCCCCAGCGCCGAATAGCCCGCTTTGACGCGCTCGAACACTTCCGAGGGACTCCCGCCGGGAGCCTGCTTAAGGATGGCGGTGAGCGCCGTACCCGTGTATTCGACGTAGACGTCAATGCGGCCCGCCAGCAGCGCCTGGTGGGCGATGAACGTGCCGCCGAGGTAAAAGCGGCGGTCCACCGGCAGCCCGGCTTTAGCCTCGAGGCGCTGCGCGACCAATTCACCCAGAATGGATTGCTCGGTGAAGTTCTTCGAGCCTACGACGAGCCGCTCACGGCGCGGCGGCCCGCAGCCCGCCAGAGCCAACACGCCCGCTACGACGACTGCCAGGCGAAACATAGTCACTCACCAGGAAGTTTTACTGCGCGGGGCGCAGCCGCCGCTCGATAAATCCCAGGCTGACGTCGGCCAGGATGGCCAGCGCCGCCGCCGGGATGGCGCCGGCCAAAATCAGTTGATTGTTCACCATGGCCACGCCGCGGAATATGTATTCGCCCAGGCCGCCGGCTCCCACCGCGGCGGCGATGGTGGCCACTCCCACGGAAATCACGGCGGCGATGCGCACCCCGGCGAGGATCACCCCGGCGGCCAACGGCAGCTCCACCTGAAAAAGGAGTTGGCGGCCGGTCATCCCCATGCCGCGGCCGGCCTCGACCACGGCGCGGTCCACCCCGGTAATGCCCGCATAGGTGTTGCGGATAATCGGCAGCAGCGCATAGAGGGTCAGCGCCAGGATGGCCAGCCGGTCGGCCCGCGCGCCGATCCAGGGCACCGGCAGCAGGAAGCCGAACAAGGCCAGGCTGGGCACGGTTTGCATGATGTTGGCGCCGCCGATCACCGGCTTGCTGAGCGCCGGCCGGCGCGTCAGCAGCACGCCGAGCGGAATTCCCACCGCCACCGCCAGCGCCGTGGAGACGCCCACCAGCCACAGGTGCTCGAGCGTTAAATCGAGCACTTCGGTCCGGTTGCGGACAAAGAATTCAAGGATGTTCATGCGCGCCGCCCTTCAACAAGTTATGAGTTATGAGTTACAAACCGGTTTTGTTCGTAATTAATAATTCATCATTCATAATTGTATTCAAACGCTTGCCGATATGCAGCCACGAGCGGCTCCTCTGCCGTGCGAAATTCTTCCGCCGTATAGAGGCCCACTTGTTTGCCGGATTCAAGCAGCGCGATGCGCGTCCCCAACAGCAGCGCTTCACGAAGGTCGTGTGTGACGAACAGAACGGTTTTGTTCAGGCGCTGCTGCAGGGTGCGGAACTCACGCTGAATCTCGGCGCGCGTAATCGGGTCGAGCGCGCCGAAGGGCTCGTC
>JBKKAI010000552.1:0-5748 GCA_046714815.1 Terriglobia bacterium
AAACGCCCGCCGCCGCGCTCCGTTGTGCGCGTTTTCCCGCATAGAGACCGCAGCCAGAGTAGCACGGGTTCGATTCACCATTCCGCGGTCCGTGCCGGGCGTGTTAGACTTGCGCCCGGCAATGGCAGTCGCGGAGCAGGAAGTCGCGGAACAAGCATTGAAAGCGGCGCAGAAGGCGGGCGCGGCGTATGCCGATATCCGCATCACGCGCAACCGGAACCACTCCGTGGCCGCGCGGGACCGGCTGATCAGCGACATCGGCGGGTTCAACTTCGGCCCGGCAGGCAACTTCACCACCGAAACATACGGCCTGGGCGTGCGCACGCTGATCAACGGGGCCTGGGGATTCGCCAGCAGCCCGGCCGTGACGGGGCAGGAAGCCGAGCGCATCGCGCGCCTGGCGGCGGACGTGGCGCGGGCCTCGGCCGTGGCGGCCCGTGAAAAAGTGCGCCTGGCGCCGGTGGAGAAGCACGTGGACCGCTGGCGCACGCCCGTCCGCACCGATCCGTTCCAGGTGCCCCTCGACACCAAGCAGGCGCTGCTGCTGGAGGTGAACGAGCGGCTGCTGACGAACAAGGCCATCATTCGCGCCACTTCCAGCATGTTGTTCCAGCACGAGTGGAAGTATTTTGCTTCGTCCGAGGGTTCTCGCATCGAGCAGGACATTCACCGGGCCACGGTTGGCTACACCGCCATCGCGCTGGTGAACGGCCGCGTGAAATCGCGCAGCTACCAGGTGCCGCCGCAGTCGGCCGGCTACGAGCGCGTGGAGACGGCCGCGCTTCTGGACAATGCCGAGCGCATCGCTGAAGAAGCCGCCGAGCACGCCCGGGCGCGCCCGGTTTCCCCCGGCCGCCGCCAACTCGTCCTGAAGCCCTCCAACGCCACGCTCACCATCCACGAAGTGGTCGGCCACCCGACCGAGCTCGACCGCATCGCCGGCTACGAGGCCAATTACGCGGGAACGTCGTTCATCGGCCTGGGGGATATCGGAAAGCTGCAGTACGGCACGAAACTGTTCAACGTCTACGCCGACCGAACACATCCCGGAGGCATGGCCACTGTCGGCTACGATGATGACGGGGTGAAGACCCAGCGCTGGCAGCTCGTCCGCGAAGGCGTGCTGGTGGGCGTGCAGACCAACCGTGAGACCGCGCACCTGGTGGGAGAAAAATCGAGCCGCGGCTGCGCTTTCGCCAACCACTGGAAGAATTTCCCGTTCCTGCGCATGCCCAATGTTTCCGTGGAGCCGGGCGGCAGGCGCGCGCCCACGCCGGAGGAGATGATCGCCGACACCCGCAACGGCATCCTGGTGGACGGCGCCGGCAGCTTCAGCATTGATATGCAGCGCTACAACGGCCAGTTCGGCGGCGATGCCTTCTGGGAGATCAAAGACGGAAAGATCACCGGCATGGTATCCGACGTGGTGTACCAGTTCATTACCACCGAGTTCTGGAACTCGCTGGACGCGGTGGCCGGCAGCGAGCACTGGCAACCCTACGGATTGACCGGCGACGCCAAGGGCCAGCCGATCCAGTCCAATTACCCGACGCACGGATGCTCCTGGATGCGCTTCCGCAACGTCAATGTGCTGCAGGCCCGGCAGTGAACACGACCCGCATGGATGCTTCGAGCACGCAGGCGCTCTTCGAGCGCGTCTACAAGCTGTCGAAGGCCGACGTGGTGACCGCGCAGCTCGAGGGCGGCGAGCGGGCGGCGCTGCGCTGGGCCAACAACACGGCCACCGCCAGCCTGGTGGAGACCGACCACCTGCTGCAAATCGCCGTACGCTTCGGCAACCGCGAGGCGCGCGTCTCCACCAACCGGCTGGACGACGAACCGCTGCGCGCCGCGGTCGCCGAAGCCGAGCGCATCGCCCGGCTGAAGCCGGAAAATCCCGAGCTGCTTCCGCCGCTCGAGCCGCCGCAGAATTACCCGGCCGTGAACGCGCATTTCGGCGAGACGGCGGCCTTCGGGCCGATCGAGCGGGCGCGCGCCGCGCGGCAATCCATGGACATCTGTGCGAAGCGGGGGCTGGTCGGCGCCGGCTATCTCCCGCGCTTCGACAGCTTCGACGCCTTCGGCAACTCGAAGGGCGTCTTCGCGTTCCATCGCTTCACCGGGGTCAACTTCGTCCTGACGGTTCGCACGCCCGACGGCCGCGGCTCCGGGTATGCGCGCGATAACGGGGTACGGAAAGTTTCCGACCTGAACGTCGTCGAGCTGACCGAGCGCGCCTGCCGCAAGGCGGAAATGTCGCGGCGGCCGCACTTGCTCGAGCCGGGCGAGTATGCGGTAATCATGGAGCCGGTGCCCGCCGCCCGCTACTTGTCGCTGCTGCTGGGCGCGCTCGACGCGCGGGCCGCCGACGAGGGCCGCAGCTTTTTCAGCGAGAAAGAGCGGGACCGGAATCGCCTGGGCCAGAAGCTGTTCGGCGAGAACATCACCATTCGCAGCAACCCGCGCGACCCAGGGCTGTTGGCCACGCCGATCGGCAGCGAGGGCCTGCCCGTCGAAGAAACCACCTGGATCGAAAAGGGCGTGTTGAAGAACCTGGCCTATTCCCG
Source organism: Terriglobia bacterium (assembly GCA_046714815.1). Lineage (GTDB taxonomy): Bacteria > Acidobacteriota > Terriglobia > JAJPHL01 > JAPKYU01 > JBKKAI01. The sequence continues at coordinate 2,568 of JBKKAI010000552.1, forward strand.
CTTCTGGGCGGCGCGGCAGCAGCGCCGGCCCACGGGCTTTCCCGCGGGCGTGATCTGGGACGGCGGGACGGCGACCGTCGAGGATATGATCGCGGCGACCTCGCGAGGCCTGCTCATTTCCGATTTCTGGTACATCCGCGCGGTGGACCCGATGAAGATTCTCTATACCGGTCTGACGCGCAACGGCCTGTTTCTGATCGAGAACGGCAAGATCGCGGGCGCGGTGAACAATTTTCGCTGGAACGACTCACCGGCCGTGACCCTCGGCCACATCACGCACCTGGGACGGCCCCAGCGGGCCATGTTGTATGAAAACTTCGAGGATGACGGTACGGCGCTCGTGCCGGCGTTCCGTGCCGCCAAATTCACCATGTCGAGTATCTCGCCGGCCACTTGAGGAGTGGTAATGGACCTGACGCGACGGCTGTTCCTCGAGCTTCTAACGGTTCCGCTTCTTTTGCCGGCAGGCGCCGCCGAAGGCGCCGGGCTGCCGCCGGCCGGTGACGACCTGCCGGCGTTCTCTGAATTCGCTGAATCGCAATTTGCCACTCCATGGGACCAAACTCCCTAACCGGCGTGGCCGGGCCGCGTCTCGCGTCCGAGCTCCGCCCATGAATCTGCCCAGCGGAATCCGCATCGGCACCGCCGGCTGGTCGTATGCCGACTGGGTAGGAAAGGTCTACCCACGTCTGCGCCCCCGGGGCTTTCACCAGGCCGAATACCTGGCGCGCTTTTTCGACACTCTGGAGATCAACACGTCGTTCTACCGTTCGGTGCGGCCGGAGCACGCGCGAGTGTGGGCGCTACGCGTCGCTTACAACCAACAGTTCATGTTCACCGCGAAGCTGCACCGCTCCTTCACCCATGAGCGCAACGCCGGCGCCGAGGAAGAGCGCGAGTTCCGGGCCATGGCCGACGTGCTGATGGAGTCCGGACGGCTGGGCGCCGTGCTGGCGCAGTTCCCCTGGTCCTTCAAGCACACGCGGGAGAACCGTATCTATCTGAGCGATGTCCTCGAACAACTCCACAGCTACCCGATGGTGGTCGAGATGCGCCACGGCGACTGGCATTCCCGCCCGTTCCTCGATCTGCTTACCGAGCGCGGCGTGGGCTTCTGCAACCTCGACCAGCCAACACTTTCGCACGGCATGGAGCCGACCGCGGTGGTTACCGGCAAGATCGGCTACGTGCGCCTGCACGGCCGCAATTACAAGAGTTGGTTCGCGGGGGGCGAGAACGAGACGCGCCACGAGCGCTACAACTACCTCTACACGCCGGCGGAGCTGGAGCCGTGGCGCAAGCGGATCGAGCAGGTGGCCGGCCAGGCACAGACCACGTTTGTAATCGCCAACAACCACTTCCAGGGCAAGGCCGCCGCCAATGCCCTGGAACTGATCAGCATGCTGTTGGGCAAACCCGTGGAGGCGCCCGCGCCACTGATCGAGACCTATCCCGAGCTGCAGCCGTTTGTCACCGGGTCAGTGCCCAGCCAACAGCCTTTATTCAGCCGTTAACCCTCGGATCCTGGGCGCGCGGCGACCCCTCCCCACTAAAAAAATCCAGCAGCGCCGGGCCTTGTACCACAAAAACCCCTGCGTCCGCGTCTTCCAACTGTGCGACAATGGGCCATATTCTTTTGTGAAGAGGTATCGAATGGACAACATCAATCGCCGTACTTTCATGGGAGCCACCGCGGGCATGCTGGCGCCGGCGGTCGTGACGCGCGGGTTTGGCCAGGCCAACAATCGCGTGCGCGTGGCCTGCGTGGGTATTCGCGGCCAGGGCAAGGCCCACATCCGCGCCTACACCGAGATGCCCGGCGTCGAGATCGCGGCGCTGTGCGATGTGGACGAATCCGTGCTAGCCGAGCGCATGAAGGAGCTCGCAGCCCACAACATCAAGCCGGCCACCTTCACCGACGTCCGGAAAGTGCTGGAGGACAAGAGCATTGACGCGGTTTCGTTTGCCACGCCGAACCACTGGCATGCGTTGGGGACGATCTGGGCCTGCCAGGCGGGCAAAGACGTTTACGTTGAAAAGCCCGCCTCGCATAACATCTGGGAAGGCCGCAAGATGGTGGAAGCGGCGCGCAAGTACAACCGCATTGTCCAGCACGGCTCGAACAGCCGCTCCAGCCCGGCGATACGCGAGGCTTTCCAGAAGCTGCGCGACGGCTTGATCGGCGACGTCTACATGGCGCGCGGTCTCTGCTACAAGTGGCGCGACACGATCGGCCGCAAGAGCGAGGAAGCCGTGCCGGCCGGTGTGCACTACGACCTCTGGACCGGACCCGCCGCCAAGCGGCCTTTCACCCAGAACCGTTTCCACTACAACTGGCATTGGAACTGGGAATACGGCAACGGCGACATCGGCAACCAGGGCATCCACCAGATGGACATCGCCCGCTGGGGCCTCGGCGTCAAGTTCCCCACCCGCGTGCAGTCCCTGGGCGGGCACTTCATGTTCGACGACGATCAAGAGACGCCGAACACGCAGGTGGCTACGATGGAGTTCCATGACACCGGGAAGAAGACCTTGCTGGTGTTTGAAGTCCGCCACTGGATGACCAACAGCGAAGCGGGCATCGGTGAGGGCGAAAGCGACCGCAATGTCATCGGGAACATTTTCTACGGATCCAAGGGCTACATGACCGTCAGCGGCCGCGGCTATCGCACCTACCTGGGGCGCGAGCGTGCACCCGGTCCCAGCGGCCAGGATGCGGGGAACCACTGGGCCAACTTCATCCAGGCGGTGCGCAGCCGCAAGGTGGAGGACCTGCACGCCGACATTGAGGAAGGCCACCGTTCTTCGGTGCTGATGCACCTGGCCAACATTTCCTATCGGACGGGCCGCTCCATTGATTTCGATCCGGCGACGGAGAAGATCGTCGGCGACAGCGAGGCCGCCAAGCTGATGACGCGCAAATACCGCGCGCCGTTCGTGGTTCCCGAGAAGGTCTGAACCGCGGATTGCGCGGATTCCGAAGCGATTTCGCGGACTCGGGCCAGGGCCGGCGAGCCAGGCGACGCCGTCCACCGTGATGCGCGTCCGCGCGGCGCTGTGACAGATTCGTGGCCGTCGCAGATGCCCGCAGCCGGTAACGCCTGGTGATGGGTCTATAAAAAAAATATATCTTGACTTGCCGCCGCGCCTTCGCTAGGATTCTCTTCGACAATTGAAT
>JBKKAI010000553.1:0-3592 GCA_046714815.1 Terriglobia bacterium
CCTGGGCTTCGACCTCATCGCCGGCCTTCCCTATCAGACCGCGGCAAGCTGGGAAGAATCGCTCGGCTGGCTCGGCCGGCTCGCCCCGCAACACGCCTCGGTCTACCTGCTGGAGGTGGATGACGACAGCCGCCTCGGCGCGGAGGCGCTGGCGGGAGGCGCGCGCTACTCGGCGCGAGAGCTGCCGGATGATGATTCCATGGCCGACTTCTACTGCCGGGCCATCGAGCGGCTGCGCGAATTCGGCCTGCGCCAGTACGAAATCTCGAACTTCTCGCAGCCCGGCTGCCGCTCGCGCCATAATCTCAAATACTGGGAGGGCGCTCCCTATCTCGGTTTTGGGCTCGACGCCCACTCGTTCGACGGCGCCGAGCGCTGGGCGAATACCGACTCGCTCGAAGAGTACCTGGCGCGGGCCGCGCGTGGCGAATCGCCCGTCTGCGAGCGTTATCCCGTGGATGAGCGGCGCCGCGCCGAAGAACGTATATTCCTCGGCCTGCGCCGCAACGAGGGCGTCGCGCTGCCGCCCGAAAGCCTGGCCCGCTACCGGCGCGAAATTGATGAACTCACAGCATCGGGGCTGCTAGAATCCGACAGTGGCGACCTGTCCCGGTTGCGGCTCACCGCCCGGGGCCGCCTGCTCTCGAACGACGTCCTGACGAATTTTATTGAGTGAGAACGATTGAGTGAGAAACATGGCTGCCATCACCGACCCGAAGGGACTTTCCGAAAGCAGTAGCGAGAAGGGCGCTCGTACCACGATTGACCTGCGCAGCGACACCGTCACCAAGCCGTCGCCCGAGATGCGGCGCGCCATGGCCGAGGCCGAAGTCGGCGACGACGTCTACGTGGAAGACCCGACGGTGAACCGGCTGCAGCAGCGCGCCGCCGAGATCTTCGGCCGCGAGGCCGGCCTGTTCGTACCCTCCGGCTCGATGGGCAACCTGGTGGCCATCAAGATTCATACCCGGCACGGCGCCGAGGTGATCTGCGAGGAGCGCGGCCACATTTTCAATTACGAGATGGGCTCGATGTGCGCCATCGCCGGAACGGTTCCCCGCCCCATCGCCGCCGAGGACGGGATCCTGCGGTGGGAGCAGGTGAAGCGGCAGGTGCGGCCCAAGGTCTACTACCGCGCGCAGACGGCGCTGGTGTCGCTCGAAAGCACGCACAACATGGCGGGCGGAACCGTCTACCCGCGCGAGGTGATCGAAGAGATCTGCGGCGGCGCGCACGAGATGGGCATCGCCGTCCACATGGACGGCGCGCGCATCTTTAACGCCGCCACCTATCTCGGCGTGGACGTCGGCACGCTGACCGCCAAGTGCGATTCGGTGCAGTTCTGCCTGTCCAAGGGGCTGGGCGCTCCGGTCGGCTCGCTGCTGGTGGGCACGCGAGAGTTCATCGAGAAGGCGCGCGTCTACCGCAAGATGTTCGGCGGCGGGATGCGGCAGGTGGGCGTGCTGGCGGCCGCCGGACTGGTCGCGCTGGAGAAAGGCCCGGCGCGCCTCGCAGGAGACCATCGCAACGCGCGGCTGCTGGCCGAAGGCCTGGCGCGCATCCCCGGCATCCGCGTAGATCCGGCCCGGGTGCAGACCAATATCGTTATCTTCGATGTCTCAGGAACCGGCCTCACTTCGGCGGAAGTCTCCGCGCGGCTGAAGGACAACGATGTGCTGGCCTCCGGCGTGACGCCTGAAACCATGCGCATGGTCACCCACCTGGACCTCGATCGCGCCATGATCGAGCAGGCGCTGGAAATCTTCGCGCGCGTGATTCCGCGGGGCCGGGCGTGACCCCGCCGCGGGCCCTGACATGACGCCGGGAAACCTTTAGCGTGGATTTCGAACTCACATCCGAGCAGCTTCAGCTTCAGAAGAACATCCGCGAGTTTGCCGAGGCGGAAATCCGCCCGCACGTGCGCGAATGGGATGAGCACTCCCACTTCCCCGCCGAACTGTTGCCCAAGCTTGCCGAGCTGGGCCTGATGGGGGTGATCTTCCCCGAAGAATACGGCGGCGCGGGCCTGGGCTACATCGAGTACGCGATGGCGATTGAAGAATTGTCGCGGGTGGACGGCTCGGTGGGCATTCTGGTGGCGGCCCACACGTCGCTATGCGGCAACCACATCTTCAAGTGCGGCAGCGAAGAACAGCGGCGCCGGTATGTGCCAGACCTGGCTTCCGGGCGCAAGCTGGGCTGCTGGAGCCTCACCGAGCCCGAGGCCGGTTCCGATGCCGCCGGAACGCGCACCACCGCCGTGCGCCAGGGCGAGTGCTGGCTGCTGAACGGCTCGAAGACCTTCACCACCAACGGGCATTATGCCGATGTCTGCGTGGCGATGGCCTCCACCGACCGCTCGCGCGGCCACCACGGAATCTCGGCGTTCGTCGTGGAAAAAGGCACGCCCGGCTTTCGCGCCGGCAGGAAAGAAGATAAGATGGGCCTGCGCGCCAGCGATACCGCCGAGGTGATTTTCGAAGATTGCCGGCTGCCGCCGAACAACCTGGTGGGCCAGGAGGGCGAGGGCTTCGTGGACAGCCTGAAAATCCTGGACGGCGGGCGCATCTCGATCGCCGCCATGGCCATCGGAATGGCGCAGGGCGCCTACGAGGCGGCGCTCCAATACTCGAAGCAGCGCAAGCAGTTCGGCCGCCGCATCTCGGAATTTCAGGCCATCCAGTGGAAGCTGGCCGACATGGCCACCGAGATTGACGCCGCACGCCTGCTGAACTACCGCGCGGCCTGGATGGCCGACCGCGGCCTGCGCACCACCAAGGAGTCTTCCATGGCCAAGCTTTATGCCGGCGAAGTCGCCGTGCGGGCGGCCAACGAAGCGGTGCAGATCCACGGCGGCTACGGATTCATCAAGGACTATCCGGCCGAGAAGTATTACCGCGACGTAAAGCTGTGCACCATCGGCGAGGGTACCAGCGAAATCCAGCGGCTGGTGATTGCGCGCCAGCTCCTCCGCGAATAACATCCTGGGAGCGCGGGCATCTTGCCCGCCCCGGTTGCGCGACATGAAAGTGATAGATTCAGTAAAGAAGGCAATACGCCAGACTGAGCCGCGACCCTGAGGGAGCGGAAGCCGGTTTCGCAAGGCGCCAGTGACATCCCTCATCACCTTTGCCTGTTATGGCTGCCACCTGCACGGCGACGGAAGCGCGACCCGCTCCCTTACGGTCGCGGCTCGGTAAGTTCCGGCGGCTACCTTCACTTCTATGTCACGCACCCATCTCGCCCACCGCTCCCAGGAATCGGCAACGATGAACCGGGACGCGGTGGAGAAGATTCTGGCGGGCGACGCGCGAGCGGTGGCGCGGGCGATCACTGAAATTGAGAACGGCGATGCCCACAGCGAAGCGCTGCTCCAGCGGCTGTTCCCGCACTCCGGGCGGGCGCTGCTGCTGGGCATCACGGGGCCGCCCGGCGCGGGCAAGAGCACGCTGGTGGACCGCGCGGCCGCGGCCTTGCGCCGCCGCGGGAAAACGGTGGGCATCATCGCCGTGGACCCCACCAGCCCCTTCTCCGGCGGCGCCATCCTGGGCGACCGCATCCGCATGCAGGGCCATCATGGCGACCCCGGCAT
>JBKKAI010000554.1:0-5397 GCA_046714815.1 Terriglobia bacterium
GTACTCCGCCGCGGGTGTCATTGTTGAAACTGGCGAGGTGGAATCCGGCGTGGTGGAATCCGGCAATGGGGAACCCGGCAATGCTGAACCGGGCGAGTCGGGCCGCGCGACTGGCTCCAGCGGTGGCGGCGGCCAGCCGCCGGCGTCCGGGGACGGCGGCGGTGATGATGACGATGAGGACTCCGATGAACAGGAAATGGCCAAGATGTCATTCCTCGATCATCTGGAGGAGCTTCGCAACCGCATCATCTATTCGCTGATCGCCGTTGCGGTCGCGTTCTCCATCTGTTTCGCGTTTTCTCAGAAGATCTTTGATTACATGTCGGAGCCGCTGCGCGGCGCGCTGCGAGAGATGAAGCTGCCCGACCAGCTCTACTTCACCAAGCCCACCGACGCCTTTACCATGTACTTCAACCTGGCGCTGGTGGCGGCCCTGTTTCTGGCTTCGCCCGTCGTGCTGTATCACGTGTGGGCCTTCATCGCCCCCGGCCTTTACCGCAACGAGCGCAAGTATGCCGTGCCGTTCATCTTTTTTTGCTCGGCGCTGTTTATTGGCGGCGGGCTGTTCGGCTATTTCATCGCCTTCCCCTACGCGCTGAAGTTCCTGATCACGTTCGGCGGCCCGCGCGTGGTGCCCTGGATCACCATCACCGAGTACGTGGACATGTTCTGGACCGTGATCCTGGGCCTGGGAATCATCTTCGAGCTGCCGGTGCTCATGCTGTTCTTCGGCCTGCTGGGGATCCTGACGCCCGCCTTCCTGATGCAGAACTTCCGCTACGCGGTGCTGCTGATTTTCGTGGTGGCGGCCGTTGTGACCCCCACGGCAGACATCACAAACCTGATGATCTTCGCGGTGCCGATGATGGCGCTTTATCTGGTGGGTGTCGGCCTGGTGTGGATTGTGTGGCGCCGGCGCCAGCGCCGCCTGGCATGAGACTCGCCACGGCTGCGCTGATCGTGACGTTGATGGGCACGGCGATGGGCGCCTCGGCCAGCGCCGGGGCGAGGAAGGCGCGCGCGCCGGCGGGTCCTTCCCCGGCTCACTTTTCCGGCAGCGCCGCGCTGAGGCACGTCGTGGCGGTCACCGAGTTCGGCCCGCGCCCCCCCGGCAGCCCCGAGCACGAAAAGACACAGCAATACATCCTGGCGCATCTCGGACGCCTGGGGCTGAAGCCTGAGATCGCCGCGTTCACAGCTTCCACGCCGCTCGGCCCGCGGCCGATGAAAAACATCATGGTGAAGTTTCCGGGCCGCTCGGACCGGTCCGTGCTCGTCACCGGCCACTACGACACCAAGCTCGAGCGCAGCTTCCGCTTCGTCGGCGCCAATGACGGCGGGTCAAGCACGGGCCTGTTGATGGAGATGGCGCGCGTGCTGAAGAATTCGCCGCCCGGCGAGCTCGGCGTCTGGCTGGTGTTCATGGACGGTGAAGAGCCGCTGGCGGGCGACTGGACAGCAGCCGACTCGCTGCACGGCAGCCGCCACATGGCCGAGCGGCTGCGCGCTTCGGGCGAGCATCGCAAGCTGGCCGCGGTGATCGTCGTGGACATGGTCGGCGACCGCGACCTGGACCTGCTGCGCGACCTCAACTCCACCGGCTGGCTGAACGAACTGGTGCGCGACGTCGCGGCGCGGATGAAGCTCGCCGGCGCCTTCGGCGAAAAGGCCCACCACATCGAAGACGATCACATCCCCTTCAGCCGCATCGGCCTTCCGGTGGTGGACCTGATTGATTACAACTACGGCCCCGACAACTCCTACTGGCACTCTCCTCAGGACACCGCCGACAAGATCAGCGCCCGCAGCCTGGAATCGGTGGGCCGCATCGTGCTCGGCTCCATCGCCGAGCTAGGGAAGCGGAAGTAGCCGGAAACTCCCTCGCCGGTTTTTCCTTGGCTCGGCGAACTTTTTCCTTGACTCCCAGTAGGACTGCCTTCAGGCTGTCCAGCGACCGTAACGGACAGCCTGCCCGTGAAACACCGCGACTTTGTCCGCCCCCTGACATGCCTGCTGCTGTCCGCGCTCGCAGTGGCTCTCGTGTGGCGTGACCGCGTGGTCCGGACCTCGGCCGCGGATTCGGAGACCATCACCTGGGGCGCCAGTGATCCCACCTGGTCACCGGACGGGCCGGATGTGTCGCGGTTGGCTTTCTCGCTGTTTGGCAGCATCTGGCAGGTCGCCGCCGCGGGTGGTCCGGCCGAACAGGTCACGACTTCCGCGGGGTATCACGCCTATCCGGCTTGGTCGCCGAAGGGCGGCCGCATCGTGTTTGTTCGTGGTGACGCCCCAGCGGGATCCATCCCCAGGATCTCCGGCCGGCTGGTCCTGGTGGATCTGGCCACCGGCATCGAGCAGGAACTCCCGACGCCGCAGCCCACGGCAGGAACGCCGGCCTGGTCGCCGGACGGCACGCGCATCGTGTGCGCGTTGCGCATGCCGAACGGCGCCGGCCTGCTGCACGAGATAACCGTGGCCGGCCCGGAGCGTTACGCTCCGGGTGGCGGCCATGTTCGCCAGATCCAGTTCAACCGGCAGGTGGCCACAGTGGGCGGCTGGGTGGATGCCGCCTGGAGCCCGCGCAACACCCCTGAAACCGCTCAGCGCGGAGGGGAACTGTTCTTCGCCGCACAGCGCGGTCCCGCCCCGCAGGTCTGGACGATGCCCGCGGGCGGGCCGCCGATCATGATCCAGTTGCCGCTCACGCGGTATCGCGCGGAGGACATCGTTTTCCTTCACTCACTTTCCGCCCTTCCCGACGGCTCCGGCGCGGTGTATTCCGCGGTGCACGTCAACGGGAAGGGAGATTACGAGCTGTACCGTGTTCCGCGGCAGGGCGGCGCGCCGGTGGCGATCACCAATACCACGCGCGACGAATTCTCTCCCGCGGTTTCGCCCGATGGCAAGACGATCGCCCACGTCGCCAATGACCTGGGCAACATTGATCTGTTCACGATGCCCGTTGGCGGCGGCGAGAAGCGCCATGTCCGGATCACCGAGTTGAAGTTCCGGCGGCCGGCGGGGCAGGTGCGCGTGAAGGTGCTCGATGAATTTGGCCAGCCCACCGCCGTCCGGCTTTATGTGCGCGCCGGCGATGGAAAGGCCTACTGCCCGGCCGGATCTCCAATTTTCTACTACCCGCTCGATCCCGGTGTGGGTCGCGAAGGGTTTTTTGTCGCCGGCGGTGAGAATACGTTCCCCGTTCCGGCCGGCCCGCTCCGGCTGGTGGCTCTGAAGGGCATCGAGTACCGGCCGCTGGAGCGAACCGTCGAAGTGGCCCCGCGCGGCGTCACCGAAGTCACCCTGACGATGGAGCGCTGGACGAACTGGAACCAGCGCGGCTGGTATACCGGCGAGAACCACTTTCACGCCAACTACGGCGGCAGCTATTACCAGCGCCCGCGGCAGTCGCTCGACTGGCTGAAGGCCGAGGACCTGAACGCCGCCAACATGATCGTGGCCAATAACGCCGGCGCCTTCATTCACGACAAGGAGTTTTTCCGCGGCGCCGTGGACCCGCTCTCCACTCCTCGTCACCTGCTCTACTGGGGCCAGGAGTTCCGCAATAGCGATCCGCTGGGGCACATGGCGTTTCTGAACATCCAGAAGCAGGTCCCACCTTCCTACACCAGCGTTCCGGGCAGCAACTCATCCTACGACTTTCCACTGAACACCATGGCGGCGCTCGAGGCCCGCAAGCAGGGCGGGCTGGTCAGCTACGTCCACCCGATGGGTGGGACCAGCGACGTTTTCGATACCTGGCTGGGGGCCAAGGAGAGTCCCCTGACCGCCGCCCTGGGCGGGATGGATTCGATTGATATTCTGCCCTTCGCCGACGCCGCCACCGAGCTTTGGTATCGCCTGCTGAACTCCGGATTCAAGATCGCGCCCGGAGCGGGCACGGACGTTTTCACCAACTGGCGGGGCATCAACAGCATTCCCGGCGGCGCCCGCCAGTATGTCGAAGTGGGCGCCGAACTCAGTTGGAATCGTTGGATCGAACGCTATCGGCAGGGCCGGGTTTTTGTGACCACTGGTCCCCTGGTGTCCTTCGAGGTGAACGGACAGCCGATGGGATCCGAGATAAGGATTCCCGCAGGCCAGCCCTACCGGGCGCGGCTGGCCGCGGAGGTGGTCGCGCGGGCGCCTCTCACCAGGATTGAGTTCATCCAGAATGGCAACGTGGTGGAGACTCGCGAGGTACAGGGACAGGCCGGCCCGGTCCGCTTGGAGCGCGAGGTCACCGTGGACCGCAGTTGCTGGTTTGCGGTGCGGGCCAGGGGAGAAATGGCCCGCGGCGTGGTTGGTGGTCCGCCGCGCGCGCACTCCGGCCCCATCTATGTGCACGCGGACGGCCGGCCCACGCTGGTCCGCGAGGACATCGAACTGATGATCCGCTGGGTGGACCGCTTGTGGGCCTACCTTGAGGAGCGCAACAACTTTGGCCCCGGCGACAACCGCCGGCGCGCCCAAAGAGTCCTCCAGCAGGCCCGCGAACATTTCCAGGCCAAACTGAACAATTGACGATTGGCCGTCGTCGGCATTCATCAATCGTCGTAGCGATCGACTCCTCCAGCCGATCGAGGTCACGCAGCACGTTCAGGGTCCGAACCCGCTGCTCCCCGCGTGAAGAGAGTCTACTCCCGCGTCCCGCCGGGTTGTCACGAGAATGCTCTACTCCGTGGGGTTGATCACGCGGCCGAGAAACAGGATGGCGTCCGAGGGCACGTGGCGGATGAGAAACAGGAACGGGTGGTCCGCCCGGAAGTCCCTCTGCGATTGCATCTCTTTCCCAATTCCCATCCGGCTCACCGCCGCCGTGGCGGCGGCAGCCACCGTACCCTCCTCGTGAACGTCCACGAAGGCTTTGTGAACCACGCTCGACAGATAAAGGTCGTGGCGGCCGTTGATTCCGGAAAAGTCCGCGTCGGCCTCTGAAAACGCCGAGCGCACCGAGACACCTGAGAGTGCGCTGTTGAGCGTCGCTTCCCATTCGATAACGAACTTCGGGATGGAAACGTCCACGACCTTTCTCCGCAGCTCCTGGAGCCAGCTCATGATGCGGGCCGGCGTCAGCGCCGCTTCAAAGTTCGTCAAGCCGTCCACCTGCCGCGGAAGAAAGAAAACCGCCGAGAAGGACCCGAGGCGGTAGTCCATCTCGAGAGCCTGGAACAGATCGGTCTCCAAATACTTGAAAACTTCCGTTTGGTGCATCATCCCGACATGCACCTCGCGGCCGGGCGCAACGATGAAAACATCTTGCTTTGTGAAGTACTCCCTGAATTCCTTCTGCCAGTCTCCCTGGAAATAGAGGGCCCCGGCAGCGACCATGCGAGCGCGCGAATCCAGGCCGGAAATGATTTCCCGGATGGTCCCTTGCGTCTGCTTTTCAACCCA
>JBKKAI010000555.1:0-3031 GCA_046714815.1 Terriglobia bacterium
GAACCGCGCGGGCGTGTACGCCTACCAGGGGACCCGAAAAACCTGGGGTACGCAGCCCGGCCCCGCAACCGGCAAGGACACCCATCTCGACCCATCCAACGCCACGAGGAACTTCGGCGGCAGCACCGACGTGTGGCTGCAGTCCGCGCGCTACGAAAGTCTCCTGCAATTCGATTTGTCGCCGCTGCCGGCGGGCAGCCGGGTCATCCCGTGGTATAGCGCCGCCGCCGCCGCGCTGCAGCCCGGCGCAAAGCTGTCTCTATACAAGAATGCCGTCAGCGCCGCGGCCGCCGATTCGATCGCCGTGCTGCTGATCACCCGCAGCTGGGTCGCGGGCACCCTGAACAACGCAGTGCCTCCTTCGGGGGGCGGCGCCACCTGGAACACTTACGACGGGAACCTCGCTAACACCTGGCCTCCACCCGCAGGCGGCTACGACGCCCGCACGATATCGACGGCGCCTTACCAGGTAGCGATCGGCTGGCAGAACCTGGACGTGACCGATGCGGCCGTAGCCTGGATGAGCGGCGTCTACCCGAACTACGGCATCTGGCTGCGCGCCGTGGGCGCCGCCATCAACAACGCCCGGTACTACGCGAGTAACGAAGCGGGGGCGGCCAATATTTTCCGGCGCCCCAGGCTCGCCGCGTCGTACCTGTTGCCTTGCGGCGCAGTGGCGCCGGCGTGGGGCCTCACCCAGACGCTGAATCCCGTCATGGACACGCGGTTGAACAGCGCGGCCGCGGCGACGAACTACGGCGCGACGGCCTCGATGATCCTCGCCGGGGGAGCGGCCCAGAGCCGCAACGTGCTGCAGTTCGACGTGAGCAACATCCCGCCCGGCGCCACCCTCGTCAGCGCCATCCTGCGCATGCGCGTCACGGCCACGGCCGGCGCCACCGCGAACCCCAAGGTCATCAACGCCTACGCGGTGACCGAGGCCTGGGTGCAAGGCACGAATGCCGCGGGGAGCGGCGCCACCTGGAATTCACGCACCGGGGCGATCAACTGGACGACCGCCGGCGGCACCTACAACCCGGCCGTGGTGTCCGGCGCGACCGAGGAGGCGAGCACCCTGTCTCCGCCGCCCGCGGCCTTTACCACGGGCTGGATCACTTTCAACCTGACCGCGCTGGCCCAGGAGTGGGTCGACGGCATCACGGCAAATAACGGCGCGATCGTCATCTCCACGGTGACGGACTCGATGACCATCGTGAGCCGCGAAGGCGTCGCCGCCAACCGGCCGCAACTGGTGGTGAGTTACTGATGGCAGCGATCGCTCAATATCGGCGGAATGCGTCATGATCGAGTTCCTCAAGCGGATGTTCGGCGGCCGCAAGGGCTATGACATCGGGCTGTACTTCGGCCGCGAGCACCTGAACCTCGTGCAACTGCGGCCCGGCGCCACCGGCCCGGCGGTGCGCGCAATCTCGTCCATCACTCACAGCGCCGACCTGCAGCAGGTGCGCAACGACCCGCGCCTACTGAAGAAACTGCTGAAGCAGGCCTTTCGCGGGCAACCGTTCAGCGGCAAGCGCGTGGTCACCTGCCTGCCGAACGAACTGGTGAAGATCCTGTTCTTGACCTACCCCGCGCTTCCCGGCGTGCCGGACGCCGATTCGGTCGTGCGCGAATTGCGCGGGCGGGTTCCGGGCGGGCTGGAAGGGCTGGTGATCGATTACCTTTCGGTGCGGCAGGACAACCCGTCGCGCCCGAAGGAAGCGATCGTGGCGATGGCCGACCGGGACAAGGTGATCGCCTACCTGGATGTGCTGTCGTCGGCCGGGCTCACGGTGGTAGCGCTGGACATCGTGCCGGCGGCCCTGGCGCGCCTCATGTCGCGCATGGTTTCCCAGGACCCGGCCGCTCCGCAAAACCTGATGCTGATCAATTTCGGCTCGCGGAACAGCTACCTGACGGTGGTGTGGGGCCACGGCCTGATGCTCGACCGGCCGATCGAATTCGGCGACGCGCGCCTGCTGACCCGGCTCAAGACGGCGCTGGGCATGCCCGAGCCGGCCGCGGAACAGCTCCTGCTCGGGACCGGCTTCCTTCCGGCCGCGCGGCGCGGCAGCGAAAGCCACGACCTGAAGGAAGTGCTGCGCCCCGAGTTTGCCGCGCTGGCGGCGGAAGTGAACAAGACCCTGGTCTACACGGCATCGCGAACGCACGGGCGCACGGTCGACAGAATCTACGTGACCGGCAGCGTCGCGCGCTATCCCGGAATCGAGCAGTTGCTGAGGGAGCAGTTCTCCGTTCCCATCGAGATCCTCGATCCGCTCTCGCGCCTTCCCCATCGCCTCGCCGATGCGAGAGTTTCGGAGCTGCGGCCGCTTTCCGGCCTTGCGGCCGCCGCCGGCCTGGCATTGCGCGGAGTGCCCTGAACGTGGCCGACATCAATCTGATTCCGGCGGCCTACCTGAAGCGCCAGCTCGTGCAGCGGCACGTGAGGCGGTTCCTGATCGCCGCGATCGCCGCCGCGGCGCTGGTGGGCGCCGCGCGAGCGGCATTGAACCACGCCATCGCCTTTGAAACCGCCACCGTCGCGCGCCTGGCCAAGGCCGTGGAGGTTTATTCGCAGACGGAAGCCAGGGCGGACGGCTACCGGCAGCAGCGCGAGATCGGCGAAAAGCGGCTGTCGCAGCTGGACGAGCTGCGCGGGCGCGACCGGCTCAAGATCCTGCTGCAAGCCATCGATATCGCTTACAGCCCCAGCATCTGGCTCGACGAGCTGCGCTTTCTGCGCCGCGAGAACCTGCCCACCGGCACGCTCAACCCGCAAGCCGGCGGCGCCGGCTCGACCGTTCTCGTGATTCCGAAGGAGAACGTGCCCGTCCCCGGAGCCGCGGCGAGCCGCCCGAGCGTCGAGCAGCGCGTGGAGATCGTCGGCCATGCCACCGATCACAGCCGGCTCGCGGAATACATGCGCAACCTGAGCGCTCAACCGGGTATCGCCGACGTGCGCGTGCTGGACACGGGCTTGCGCACCTACACCAACACCCAGGTGATCGACTTGAGCCTGACGCTGTTG
>JBKKAI010000556.1:0-3722 GCA_046714815.1 Terriglobia bacterium
GCGCTCGCCGCCGCGCTCGGCACGGAAGGCTATCGGCTGGTGGTCCTGCGAGGGGTGCGGCCGGCGCCGGCCGTGTTCGTGATCGGCGCCGCCTCGCGCGGCGTGCTGTTCGGCGTCGGCCACCTGCTGCGCAGCCTGCGTCTCGCCCGGCAAAGCGTCACGCTGCCGGAAGACCTCGATATCACCACCGCGCCGAAGTACGCCCTGCGCGGGCACCAACTCGGCTACCGTCCCAAGACCAACTCCTACGACGCGTGGACGGTCTCGATGTGGGACCAGTACATCCGCGATCTCACCGTCTTCGGCGCCAACGCCATCGAGCTGATCCCGCCCCGCTCCGATGACGATGCCGACAGCCCGCACTTCCCGCTGCCGATGATGGACATGATGGTGCAAATGTCGCGGATCAGCGACGAATACGGCCTCGACGTCTGGATCTGGTATCCGGCGATGGACAAGGATTACTCCGATCCGAAGACGGTGGACTTTGCGCTCGGCGAATGGGGCGAGGTGTTCCGCAAGCTGCCGCGTGTGGATGCGGTGTTCGTCCCCGGCGGCGACCCCGGCCACACGCGCCCGGTCCACCTGATGGCGCTGCTCGAGAAGCAGACAGCGGTGCTGCGGCGTTATCACCCCAAGGCGCAGATGTGGGTTTCGCCGCAAAGCTTCAACGGCGAGTGGATGGATGAGTTTTACGCCATCCTGAGGCGCGAGCCGGCCTGGCTGAGCGGCGTGGTTTTCGGCCCGCAGAACCGGGTGGGCCTGGCGGAGCTGCGCGCGGCGGTGCCGAAGCGGTATCCCATCCGGCATTATCCCGACATCACGCACAGCCGGCAGAGCCAGTATCCGGCGCCGGAGTGGGACATCGCCTATGCGTTGACCGAGGGCCGCGAAGGCATCAACCCGCGGCCCACCGGGCAGGCGCGCATCTTTCGCCTGCTGCAGCCGCTGACCATGGGCTTCCTGACCTACTCGGAGGGCTGCAACGATGACGTGAACAAGGTGATATGGAGCGCGCTGGGGTGGGACCCCGAGGCAGACGTAGTGCAGGCGCTGCGGCAATACAGCCGCTACTTTGTCGGTCCGCGCCGCGAGGACGATTTCGCCCAGGGCTTGCTGGCGCTGGAGCGGAACTGGCAGGGGCCGCTGCCGGCCAACGAAGGCGTCTATACGACGCTGGCGCAGTTCCAGGCGATGGAGCGCTCGGCGACTCCGCAGGAGCTGCTGAACTGGCGCTTCCAGCAGGCGCTGTATCGCGCTTACTACGATGCTTACCTTCGCAGCCGGCTGCTGTACGAAACGGGGCTCGAGGAAAAGGCGATGGAAAAGCTGCGCGACGCCGGGAAAACCGGCGCTCTGGCCGCCGCGGCGGAAGCCGAAGCCATCCTCGGCCGGGCCGCCGTGCGGCCGTCACCCGACTGGCGCGCTCGCGTCTTCGAGCTGGCCGAGGCGCTTTACCAGAGCATCCGGATGCAGTTGAGCGTGGAGCGCTACAAGGCCATCGCCGTGCGCCGCGGCGCGAACCTGGATTCGATTGACGCGCCCCTGACCAGCGCCCCGTGGCTGAAGCAGCGGTTCGCCGCGCTGCGCGCCCTGCCCGGCGAGGCGGAACGGCTGAAAGCGATTCACGAGATCGTGAACTGGACCAACCCCGGCCCCGGCGGTTTTTACGACGACCTCGGGAATCCATCACGCAACCCTCGCCTGGTGCGCGGGCCGGGTTTCGAGAAGGACCCGGCGTTTCTGGAATCGGCGTTGATCGGTTTCGGTTACACCGGGCCCGGCCCGATCCAGTGGGCGAGGCACGCCGAGTCGTTGAACGACGCGCCGCTCCGAATGCGCTACACGAACCTGGATCGCGCCGCCGCTTACAAGGTGCGCGTGGTCTACGCCGGCGACAGCCCACGCGTGAAAATCAGGCTGCTGGCCGACGACGCCGAGGTCCATCCGCTGATCGAGAAGGCGGCGCCGGTGCGGCCCGTGGAATTCGACATCCCGGCGCAAACCACGGCCGACGGCGATCTTACGCTGACCTGGTATCGCGAGGCGGGGCTGGGCGGCGCCGGCCGCGGCTGCCAGGTGTCGGAAGTTTGGCTGATCAAGAAGTGACCCGAGCCTGTATAATCCTGGCAGAAATGGAGTGCATCTCATGAAAACACAAACCAGCCGCCGCAATTTTTTGTTGGGCTCGGCCGGGCTCGCCGGCCTGGCCGCAAGCGGCGCCGCCGCGCCGCAGGCGTCCGACGCCCCGCCCAAAACCTATGACCTGAAGCTCGGCGTCGCTTCCTATTCGCTGCGCAAGTTTCCGCGCGCGCAGGCCATCCAGATGATCAAGGATCTGGGCACGCGGTACGTCAACATCAAGGAAACGCACCTGCTGTACAAGAGCACGCCGGAAGAGATGCGCGCCGGACGCAAAGAATTCGAGGACGCCGGCCTGGTCATCACCGGCGGCGGCACCATCAGCCTGACCAAGGATGATGACGCCGATGTCCGCATCTATTTCGACTACGCCAAGGCGGCCGGCATGCCGCTGATGGTGATCGCGCCGACCAAGCAGACCATGCCGCGCATCGAGAAGTTCGTCAAGGAATACAACATCAAAGTGGCCATCCACAATCACGGCCCGGAAGACAAGCACTTCCCCTCGCCCTACGACGCGCTCGAAGTGGTGCACAACATGGACCCGCGCGTGGGCCTGTGCATTGACGTGGGCCACACCATGCGCACCGGCGTGGACGTGGTGAAGTCGGTGGCCGACGCCGGCAGCCGCCTGCTGGACCTGCACGTCAAGGATCTGCGCGACCCAAAGGGAAAGGACAGCCAATGCGAAGTGGGAAAGGGCGCCATGCCCATCGCCGCCCTCTTCCGCCAACTGAAGAAGATGAAGTTCTCCGGCAACGTGGCGCTCGAGTACGAAATCAATGACACGGCGCCGCTGGTGGGCATGAAGGAATCGTTCTCCTACATGCGCGGCGTCCTGGACGCCCTCAAGTCGTAAGCGCCGCGCGCCTCGGTTACTCTGGCGAAGGACCTTGCTGACAGCCTCGTTCCTGCGGGGGCATATCCAACCCCAGCGTGATGATAAGCGGCGCAACCAATTGGCCGCCGGATAGGCGCCGGCTCGCCAGCATCGTTGGCTTCAGCGGCGGGAAGAGCGCGCAGCGCCAGGACCCTCCGCTGAATCCTGTTGTTGGGCCACATGTGCTGCCCACGGCCTGATTCTCAGCAGTTTGGGACCAATTGCCCTTTCCGCGACCTCGGTGTCGTAGGCGGCCTGCGCGCGGAGCCAATACCCGCTGGACAGGCCGAAGAAGCGGCAAAGGCGCAGATCTGTATCGGCGGTGATCGTGCGCTTTCCAAGCACGATCTCGCCAATGCGTTGGGCAGGAACGCCGATCTCTTTGGCCAGACGGTACTGACTTATGCCCAGGGGCTTTAGAAACTCTTCCCGAAGGAGTTCGCCGGGGGTAACAGGCTTGAGCTTGCTCATATGCTGCGTCTCGTCAGTGGTAGTCCACTATCTCTACGTCTTCTGCGCCTGCTTCCGCCCAGCGAAAACAGACGCGCCACTGCGGGTGACCGTCATGACGATCTGCGCGACGGGATAGGCCCCGGCTCGCCGGCCGCGTTTGGACCGTTATGGCCGTCAAAACGAGAATTCTGTTCGCGTTTGATGCTCGCCCTGGTAGCGCGGGCATCCTGCCCGCCTCGGCTGATTT
>JBKKAI010000557.1:0-2776 GCA_046714815.1 Terriglobia bacterium
AGTTCGCCTTCGTGGCCGACATCGCCGCAGTCTGAACTTTGAACTTGGAACTTTGAACATCTTTACGTATTGTCTGCGCTATGCCGGCATACACCGATTATCTGCGCGCGGCGCGGGAGATCGTGGAGCGCATCGAGGCGACCCAGGGCGAGAACCTGCGGCGCGCCGCCGAAATCTGCGCCGCTTCGATCAGCGCGGGCGGCCTGGTGCACCTGTTCGGCAGCGGCCACTCGCGGATCGCGGTGGAAGAGGTTTTTCCCCGCTACGGGAGCTTTCCGGGGTTTCACCCGCTGGTGGAGCTTTCCCTCACTTTCCACAACAACGTGGTCGGCGCAAACGGACAGCGCCAGGCGATGTTCCTGGAGGGTCTGGAGGGGTTTGCCGAAGTGATCCTGGGCAACTTTACGTTCGGCGAAAAAGACAGCGCGATCGTTTTTTCCAATTCCGGCAACCGCGGCGTGAGCGTGGACATGGCGCTGGGATTGAAGCGCCGCGGCCTGCCGGTGGTGGCGGTAACGTCGGTGGCGCACAGCATGGCGCTGGCGGCGAGCCACAGCGGCGGCAAGCGGCTGTGCGAAATCGCCGACGTTGTGGTGGATAACTGCACGCCGGCAGGCGACGCGCTGGTGCGGGTGGAGGGCCTGCGGGAGCCGGTGGGCCCCGGCTCCACCATCGGGGCCGTGGCTGTCGCCAACGCCGTCAAGTGCGAAACGGCGCGGCTGCTGGCCGAGCGGGGCTCGCCGCCCATCGTGCTGACCAGCCCTTTCTTTCTGGGGGAGAAGGCAGCCGCGGACCAGATGGACCGCTGCTATCGCGATTATCGCGAGCGGACGCGGAGATTGTGATGGGCTCGCTCGAAGATCGCGTGGCCATAATTACCGGCGGGGCCGGCGGCATCGGCCGGGCCGCCGCGGCGCTGTTCGTGGCCGCGGGCGCGAAGCTGCTGCTGGCCGACAAGTCCGCTGACATCCCGGTGCACTTCGGCCACCCGTTCCAGGCCGACGTCACCCGTTCGGACCAGGTCCAGGCGATGGTGGCCGAGGCGGTCCGCGAGTTCGGGCGCGTGGACATCCTGTTCAACGTTGCCGGCATCAGCGGGCGCTCGCTTGGCGATGGCCCGGTAGACGAATGCACCGAACAGGCCTGGGACTCGGTTCTCGAAGTGAACCTGAAATCGGTGTACCTCTGCTGCCGTTGGGTGATCCCGGAGATGGAACGTTCCGGCGGCGGGTCCATCATCAATATGTCTTCGGTGCTCGCATTGGTGGGGGCGCCGCCGCATTTCGTCACGCACGCCTACGCTGCCAGCAAGGCCGCGATCCTCGGCCTGACCCGGGCCATGGCCGCGCACTATGCGCCGCGGCGCATCCGGGTGAACTGCCTTTGCCCGGGACTGATTGAGACGCCGATGAGCGCCCGGGCCCGCGGCAACCCGGAGGTGATGGCATGGGCAGCGGCGCGCCAGGCCCTGACCGGCGGACCCGGACAGCCGGAAGATGTGGCCCACGCCGCGTTGTTCCTGGCCTCCAACGACTCCGCGTTTATCACCGGGGCGGCGCTGCCGGTGGACGGAGGGTGGGCGACGCAGTAAGAAACGTAGCACAGGCATTCCTGCCTGTGCCCGGTCTTGCACAGGCATTCCTGCCTGTGCTACGAGGAGTTGGCGAATGATAAGGATCTCTTTGCTGGGCGCGGGGTTTGTTTCGGATTTCTATATGCAGGCGCTGCGCGAAGTGCCCGGGCAGCAGGTGGCGGTGGTGTATTCCCAGACCGAAGAGCGCGCCCGGGCATTTTCGCAGAAGTGGAAGATCGCGAGCTACACCACGCGCCTGGAAGAGGCCGTCGAGGCGGGCGACCTGGTCATCATCGGGCTGCCTAATTTCGTCCATAAGAAAGCGGCGCTGGCCGCGGCGCGGGCGGGCAAACCCGTGGTCTGCACCAAGCCGCTGGGGCGCACCGGCGACGAGGCGCGCGAGATGCTGGAGGCGGTGGAGTCGGCCGGAATCATGCACGGCTACGCCGAGACCGAGGTGTTCAGCCCCGCGGTGATTCAGGCGCGGCGCCTGATCGAGAGCGGGTCGCTCGGCAAGATTCTGACGGTGCGGTCGCGCGAGGCGCACTTCGGCCCACACGCGCCGTGGTTCTGGGACCCGGCGCTGGCCGGCGGTGGCGCGCTGCTCGACATGGGCTGCCACTGTATCGCCGCGGCCCGTTACTTTTTCGGCAAAGACGATCCGCCGGTGGAGGTGCTGGCCTGGGGCGCAATCCTGCACCACAAGACCAGCGCCGAAGACAACGCTGTGGCGCTGCTGCGCTTCGCCGGCGGCGGCCTGGCGCAGGTGGAGGTGAGCTGGACGGCGCGCGGCGGACTGGACCTGCGCAACGAAATATTCGGCAGCGAAGGCGCGATCTTCACCGACGTGACGCGCGGAACCCCGGTCCGCGCCTTCACCCGCGCTTCGGCCGGCTACATCGTGGAGAAGGCCGATGCCGACAGCGGCTGGGTGTTTCCCTGCGTGGATGAAGCGGGTGTGTACGGCTACCGCGAGGAGATGCGCCACTTCGTGGAGTGCGCCGCCGGCGGCGAGCGCCCGCGCGAAACGTTCCTGGACGGCTACATCACCAATGTGATTCTGGACGCGGCTTATCGCTCGATGCACAGCAAACAATGGGAAAAAATCACCTTCGAGCAGAGCCTGATGGCCGCATCCGCGACGTGACCCATCCCTTGGCCGCGAATGCGGGTGCGCGGAAGCTTCCGCGCGGAAAAGCGGCG
>JBKKAI010000558.1:0-8082 GCA_046714815.1 Terriglobia bacterium
GCATTAGGCGCGTTGGCCCCTGGCATCTACCGCGGCGCGCTCACGCTGTTGTTCGGGGATGGCGGCATGCAAACGCTGAACGTGCTGCTCCTGGTGACGCCGCCGGCCACCGCGCCCGCGGCCGGCGGGGCGCTGGCCCTCCGCGAAGATCAGAGCACAGCCACGCTTCACCAGGCGCAGGACTGCGTGCCCGAGCGCCTGCACGCCCTCTACCGCAGCCTGGGAAGCAGCTTCAGCTCGTCGGTGAGCTACCCGATAACGATCGAGGTGCAGGTGGCCGACAACTGCGGCGCTGCCGTTCCTAATGCCTCGGTGGCGGTGAATTTCAGCAACGGCGACCCGGCGCTGCTGCTGGTGAGTCACCGCAACGGGACCTACGTGAACTCGTGGCGTCCGGCGACGGCGGCTGCCCAAGTTACCGTGACGGCGCGCGCCACGCTGGCGCCATTGGCGGCCGCGGAGGTGCAGGCGCAGGGCCAGGTGGGTGCCGGCTCGGCGCCGGCGCTGTTCTCGGGCGGCGTGGTCAGCGGCGCGAGCTTCGCGCGTGGGGCGACGCTGGCCCCCGGCGCTATCGTCTCCGTCTTCGGAGCGAACCTTGCCCGTGGGCTGAACCATGCTTCGCGGCTTCCGCTCGAAACGACACTGGGAGGCGCGACACTGGTCGTCGGCGGGAGGGACGTTCCGCTGTTCTTCTCGAGCGACGGGCAGATCAACGCGCAGCTTCCCACCGACCTGGCGCCTAACAGCCGCCCGCACGTTATTGTGCGGACCCGGCGCGACGGAAGCGGGCCGGAATCCGTCGCCGGGCCGGAGGCGATCACTGTTTCCGCAGCGCAGCCCGCGATCTTCACCACGAACCAGCAGGGCACAGGACAAGGTGCGATCCTGAACGCGCAGGCGCCGCCACTGCCGGTGGACGCCGCCGCGCCGGCGCGCGCCGGCGAGATCGTCCAGGTCTTCTGCACGGGCCTGGGCGCGACGCAGCCCTCGGTGCCCGCCGGCCAGGCTGCTCCGTCGGCGGAACCGCTCGCGCGCGTGGTCACGCGCGTCGAGGCTCGAATCGGCGACCGCCCGGCCACAGTTCACTTTGCGGGCCTCGCGCCCGGCTTCGCCGGCCTGTACCAGGTCAACGTCGAAATACCCGCCGGCGTCACGCCCGGCCCCGCCGTTGCGCTGGTTCTGGTCCAGAACGGCGTTCCCAGCAATACCGTCACGCTCGCCATTCGTTGAGTTTGAGAATTCCGGCGAACAAAGCCGGCGCTCAGCCTGCGCCCGCCCCGCAAGCCGTTGACGAACGCCGCGCCACTCCAGGCCGGAGGGCGGGCTGTCAGCTCACGGCGGAAGCACAGGCAAGATTGCCTGTGCCACCGCACCTCGCGCGGGCCAGTCCGGAAGCTGCTGGTGCCCGGCGCCGGACACACCCCGCGCCCAGTGGCACGAAGACCTTGCCCGGGGTTACGAGCAGATGGGCCGGGAGAACCTGGAATTCGCGGAGTTCGCATTGAGCGATCAAGCGGAGGTCTTGGAAAAACCGTATCCGCTTGAGCCTTTAGCCTAATTCCGCACTGGGATCAGCCGGTGGGGCCGCCGGAGTAGGCGTGCGCGGCCATGGAGGTTTCCATTTCCTTGCGGATGCGCTCGGCTTCGCGCTTCAACGGCGGGATGGCGCGGGCGTAAATCATCTTGTACGACTGGCAGAAGTAGTCGAGCTCTTTGAAATCGCCGTGGCGGCCGTGGCGGAGCTTGGGGCATCCGCCGTGGCAGACGAATTCAAACTCGCACTTCATGCACTCTTCGTGGGGAACCACCTTGGTGGCGGCAAAGTCGCGGCGCGCGTTGCGGCGGGCGATCTCCGGGAATGAATCGAGCGTGACGTTGCCCAGCTTCCAACTCTTTTCCACGAAGAAATCGCAGGGATAGACGTCGCCGTTGTATTCCACCACCACATAGCTGTCGCAGGTCTGGTGCATGGTGCAGTTGCCGGGCTTCTGCCCGACCAGCGCCTCGACGATGTTGTCGAAGAAGCGCACGTGCATCTTGCGGCGGTCCGGCCACCAGCTGTCGAACGTCTCCACCAGGAACTGGCCGTACTGCTCGGGGGTGAGGGCGAACGGCAGCGGGTTGCCCTGCTTGTCGAACTCGGCGAGCGGGATGTACTGAATGAAGTCGAAGCCCTCGCGCTTGAACCATTCGTAGAGCTTCCGTGGCTGGTGGACATTGGCCTGGCTGACGACGCAGAGAATGTTGAACTCGACCTTGTTCTTGCGCAGCGTCTCGATGCCCTTCATCACCTTGTGCCAGGTGCCCTGGCGGCTCTTGTTGAAGCGGTAGGTGTCGTGCATCTCCTGCGGGCCGTCCAGGCTGACGCCGAGCAGGAAGCTGTAGTCGCGCAGCAGGCCGCACCAGTCCTCATTGATCAGCACGGCATTGGTCTGGAGCGCGTTGGAGACTACCTGGCCGTCGCGGCCGTAGCGCTGTTGCAGCTCGACGGCTTTGCGGAAGAAGTCCAGGCCGGCCAGCGTCGGCTCGCCGCCCTGCCAGGCGAAGACGCTCTGCGGATAGGAGTAAAACAGGTACTGGTCCACCAGCCGCTCCAGGACCTCCGGGGCCATCCGGCGGCCCGGGAGGGCCTTGTAGGGATCGGCTTCGCGGTCCAGGTAAAAGCAGTATTCGCAGTCGAGGTTGCAAACCGCCGACGCCGGCTTGATGAGAAGCGAGCTGATTCGCGGAGTTGGGCCCAAAACCGGGAGCGAGGTCATTTTCCCGAGGATATCACGACCCGGACGAAGCTGGGGCGTCCCTGGCCACCTTCTTTTTGTAGTACTCGACGTCCTGCCCGGCCAGCGGCTTGACCCGCGCCAGCAGCGCGCGCTTTTCCGCGGGCGTCATCGGCTCGAAGTTCATCGCCAGGTTGATGTTGGCTTCCAGGAACTCCATGCGGTCCATGCCGGAGATCAGCACCGATACCGGAAGCGACCAGACATAGCGCAGCGCCTCGCTGACGGTGTGGGCGCGGGTGAGGGCGCGGCCGCGGGACAGCGCCTTGAACGCCAGGATGCCACACTTTTTATCGAGCGCCTTCGGCAGCACCTCGTTCTGGAAGCTGTGCCAATGGGCGTCCACGACGTTGATCGGCATCATCACTGTATCCCAGTCGTAGCGGTCGAGCATGGCCAGGTGGACGGCCGGGTCGGTGTGGCCGGTATATCCGATGAAACGGATCTTGCCTTCCTTCTTCGCCTTCTGCGCCGTTTCCATCGCGCCGCCGGGGCCGAAGATGGTTTCGATCTCCTTGAAGTTGACGATGCTGTGAAAATTCCACAGGTCAATCACGCCGGTGCGCAGCCGGCGGAGGCTGTCTTCCATGTGCTGGCGGGCGGTAGCGGCGTCGCGGCCGGTGGACTTGGTCATCAGGAAAACTCTTTGCCGCTTCGACGAACCGGCCAGCGCCTTGCCCATCCGCTCCTCGCTGACGCCGTCATGGTAAGACCAGGCGTTGTCAAAGAAAGTGGCGCCGAGGTCTACCGCCTTGTCCATCATCCGCAGAGCGTCTTTTTCTTCCCGCGGCATGCCCAGGTCAAAGCCGCCGAGTCCGATCATCGAGACTCTTTCGCCGGTCTTGCCCAGCGGGCGCAGGCCGATGCGGGTCCCGGCAACCCGGAGCGTATTCTCCGGGTCGCCGGCGGGCGCTTGAAAAGCAGCCTGAGAGCTATCCAGCTGATGGGTGGCGGCCAACACGGCGGCGGATTGCAGGAAACGGCGGCGGTTCATGACGGGCTCCTTCCTTTCCGCCGATGCTACGCCCCGCGCGGCAATCCTGTCAATGTGCTAACCTGAAAGTATGGAGAAACGTCCCACACGTATGCGCAATCCGCTCTGTTTTTCACTTCTTCTGCTGGCCGCCGTCTCGCCCTGCGCCCCCATGAGCGCGGACGAAGGGATGTGGCCGTTCAACAGTTTTCCGAAGCAGATCATCCAGCAGCGCTACGGCTTCGAACCGGCCGATGCGTGGCTGGAACACATCCGCTTGAGCTCGGTGCGTTTCAACAACGGGGGATCGGGAAGCTTTGTCGGCCGCAACGGCCTGGTGATGACCAACCACCACGTCGGCGCCGACTGCATCCACGAGCTGGGCTCGGCGGAGCGCGACTACATGGCCAGTGGCTTTTACGCCGCTTCCCAGGCGCAGGAGGCGAAATGCCCCAGCCTGGAGTTGAACGTGTTGATGGGCATCAGCGACGTCACCGCCGAGGTCAACGCGGTGGTGAAGCCGGAGATGGATGCGGCGGCCAGCAACACTGCGCAGCGGGGCGCGATGGCGCGCCTGGAAAAGGAGTGCGCCGACAAGACCGGGCTGCGCTGCGACGTGGTGACGCTTTACGAGGGCGGGATCTTCAATCTTTACCGCTACAAGAAGTACACCGATGTCCGCCTGGTGTTTGCGCCGGAAGCCGATATCGCTTTTTTCGGCGGCGACCCGGACAACTTTACGTTCCCCCGTTACGACCTCGACGTCAGCTTCTTCCGTGTCTACGAGAAGGAAAAACCGGCGCCGGTGGAGCATTTCCTCAAGTGGAGCGCCGCGGGCCCGAAAGAGGGTGATGTCACATTCGTCAGCGGCCACCCGGGCTCGACCGGGCGCCTGCTCACCATGTCCCAATTGGAGTTCCTGCGCGACGTATCCTACCCAATCCGGCTCGACTGGCTGCGCCGGCGCCTGGCCACGCTGCGCGACTACACCACGCAAGGGCCAGAAGCGGCCCGCATCGCGCGCGACACAATTTTCAGTTACGAAAACTCCTTCAAGGCGCTGACCGGATACCAGTCGGGGCTGCTGGACGCGCGGCTGATGTCCAAGCGCGCTGAGATGGAGCGGGAGTTGCGCGGCAAGGTCGTTGCCGATCCGAAGATGGAGAAGGATTACGGCGGGGTGTGGGAGTCGCTGGCCCAGGCGCAGCGCACCTACGCCGATTTCTTCCGGCGGCACCAGTTGCTCGAACAGACGGTCGGCCTGCGCCAGTCGAAGCTGTTCCAGATCGCGCGCCACCTGGTGCGGATGCCGGTGGAGAAGGGCAAGCCGAACGCGGATCGCCTGCGCGAGTATCGCGACAGCAACCTGGCCTCGATCGAGGACGATCTGTTTTCTCCGGCGCCTGTCTATCCTCAGCTCGAAACCGCGCTGCTGGCGGAAATTCTCGGCGAGACGCAGGAGGCGCTGGGGGCCAACCACCCGGTGATGAAGCAGGTGCTCGGCGGCGAAATGCCTTTCCAGGCGGCCGAGCGCTACGTAAAGGCCAGCAAGCTGGCCGACGTTGCGGTGCGGCGCCGGGTAGCGCAGGACGGGAGCGCCGGCGGCGCGCAGGACGATTCCATGCTCCGCCTGGCGCGGCTGGTTGACGCCGAGGCCCGCGCGCAGCGGAAGCGCTACGAGGACCAAGTGGAAGGCCTGGAGCGCAAGAACGGCTCGCTGATGGCCAAGGCGCTGTTCGCAACCAAGGGCACATCCATTTTTCCGGAAGCGACGTTCACGCTGCGGCTGAGTTTCGGCACGGCGAAGGGGTACACCGAAGGCGGCAAGCCTGTGCCCTTCGCCACCACGTTCCAGGGCCTCTACGAGCGGGCCACCGGCGTTCATCCCTACAAACTGCCGGCGCGGTGGGTGGAGCGGAAGCCGCGGCTGAACCTGGCCACCCCGTTCAACTTTGTCAGCACCGACGACATCATTGGCGGCAACTCCGGCAGCCCGGTGGTCAATCGCCACGGTGAGCTGGTCGGCATCATTTTTGACGGCAACATCGAGAGCTTGCCCAACCGGTTCCTTTACACCGACGCCGTGGCGCGCTCGGTGTCGGTGCACTCGGCCGGCATCCTCGAAGCGCTGGACAAGGTGTATGATGCCAAGGCCCTGGTGAACGAATTGCGCCCGCCGAAATAATGATCGAGTTGCTGCAAAGACTGGTTCGCGGCGAGGCGCCACAGGCCCCGATCACACGGGTTGATCGGCTTTCGCCGCGCCCGTTCTGTGGCGTGGGAAGCGCCGTATAATGGAACGGTCACCCACCGTGCCGGAAGCCACCTTTATCGAACAGTTGGGCCGCGATATATCCGCAGCGCTCCAGGGCCACGACGGCGCAGTGGACTGCGTCTATCTTTTCGGTTCTATGGCGCGTGGCAACGCTGGTCCGCTGAGCGACGCCGACCTGGCCATTCTGTTCAAAGAGGAGCTTGCGGCGGAAGCCCGCACCGGGATCGCGGCGTCCATCGCCTCGCAGGCGCAAACAGTGGATGGGCCGGCGATTGACATCGCCATTCTGAACGATGCCCCGCCGCTGTTGCAGCACAGGGTCATTCGGGAGGGCCGTCCGGTTTTCGTCGGCAATGAAGCCAGCCGCGTGGCATTCGAAACCCGCGCGATCCGCGAGTACCTGGATTTCCAACCCGTTCTTGACCGCTACGACCGGGCCCTTCTGGCACCTGCTCGCGGGGGACGCTTTGGGGCTTGACGCCGCGGTCATCCACACGCGTCTTGCCGCGCTCGAAGAATACCTGCAGTTTCTGAGCGGGCTTGCGCAGTTGGACCAGGCGACGCTTTCCTGACCGGGCGACTGGGCGGCTTCCGCCAATTTGCCGCCGACATCGCCGCCTACCTGCTTAAAATCTAGCTGCTCGGATCTGACTCTTCTCGTGGCGAAGCAGCTTCTTCACTCACCGCAGAGGCGCAGAGGACCCGCCTCGAACTTGACAGGACCGCTCGCATCAGAAGCTGAACCGCACGGCCAACTGAAGCGCCCGCGGGCCGCCGGAGCCGAACACCTGCCCATCGCGCGAGTTTGGCAGTCCGAAAGTGTGCGGGTCGGCCGGGTTGAAGTTGTAGCCGCCGAGATTGGCGAAGTTGAAAATGTTGAACATCTCGGCGATAAGCTGCAGCTTGTACCGCTCCTTCCACTGCAAGGTCTTCGTCAGACGCATATCCTGTGAGTAGAACGGATCGCCCCAGGAGAAGTCCCCCGGCAGCACCAGCTTGGGGATGTTCTGGCGGCGGATGGTTTGCGGGCGGCAAGGAGTCGCGGAAGTGGCCGGGCACACCACCCCGCCCACGGTCTGGCCCGGGGGAATATCCGGGTAGCGGGCATTGAAATCATCTACCAGTTTTCGCAAATCGCTTTTGCTCAGCGAGCGGTTGAACTGGTTGTACCCGGCGCCCGGGAACGGCTCGCCGTTGGTCCCGTCGCCATCCAGGTCAATGCCGGAAACGTTCACCTGCACCGGACCCGTACCGCTGATCTGCGAGATGAATGAGACCTGGAACTTCCAGGGCAGCTCCACGATGCCGGAGACGTTCCAGTTATGTCTCTCTCCCTGAGGCCCGTAGGTGGAGAACCAGTTGTCCAGGTTGTTAACGCCGTTGATGCCGTTCCGGTAGGTCAGAGCGTAGGAGCTGGTGAATTGGAAGCGATGCGAGAAACGCTTGTCCACCTTCAGCAGCAGCGCCTTGTAGTTGGAGCGGCCGGCCGGCGTGCGGACGGTAAACGTCCCCGATCCGCAAATCGCCTTGGGGTCAGCCCTCTGCGCCGCCGTGCAGACCGGCAGCACCGGTGACTGCACGCCCTGCGCATTGACGCGGTTGTAGCGGTTGTAGTCCAGCGATCCGACACCGGCTTCCTGCTTCAGGAACTGGCGGAACACGAAATCGGCGTTGACGACCCAATCCCGCGCGACCTCCCGCTGCACCCCGAGGGTGAAGTGCTCGGCGTACGGCGCCGGGAAGTTCATGGGGTTGAGGTTGGTGGCAGCCTTGTTCACTTCCACGCCGCGGACAGCCAGCGAGAGCTGGCTGACCGGCCTGGACCACGCTGCCGTGGCCGCCGCGGAGATCTGCGGCAGGATGGACATCAGGTGGCCGAGATTGAACGAGGTTGGGTTGCGGTCAAACTGCAGAGGCGCTCCCAGAGTAGCCTGCTGGGACACCAACGGAATCGTTGGAAGACCCGGGATGGGATTGGGGATGCCGCTGCCCGGGACCTGGATACGTCCGTTGCCGTAGGGTCCGATATAGGAGCGCTCCTCCAGCCGGTGCCAGAT